>JAUQPV010000233.1 GCA_030550225.1 Acidobacteriota bacterium
TTCCGGGCTTGCGACCGAGGCACCTCGGTCACGTCGACCAAAACGAAGGGAGCCTCCTCATGATACAGCCGCCACAAGGCCCTCTTCGGGTCCACCTCCGCCAGAAACCTCTGAATCGTCTTATAATGGGCCGCTGGATTCCCAGACATCGCCTCGGCTATCTCCGACAGCCGAGGCGAGCGGCTCTCTAATATGGCCCGGAGAATCCGGGCCGCCTTGCTCGACCAATCCTCTCGGTCAAAGAGATAATCCGCGAATCGCTTCATTTGGGTGTCCGAGAGGACTCGGGTAACCATGGCCTTTTCCCTCCTTGGGATAGGGATGGATGCAGTATACAATAGCAGAGACAGGGGGGTGTCCGAACTCATTTCTGAAGGTCAGAGGGTAGACTCTCGCATCTTTACCCCGTGCCCTATACCCTTTGCTCTTTGCCCGGACGGACGTAGGGACATCCATGCGGACTTGGCACGTTCGGTGGGACATCGCCGAGGAACTTCGACCCGTCCTGCATCCGGCCATCGTTTACGTCGATGCCATCTTTTACCCGACAGAAGCCACCCCCTGGGCCGAGGCTTTCACCGAACAGGTCCGTCAGTGGCTTCAGGCCCATCCGCCCGAGAGTGTCTCGTCGGACCCCGTCTTCCAGGCGGTCCGAGAAATGTTCAAAGCCGTCGGTATGGACCCGACCAAGTATCGCCCCTCCTCGGAGGCCCTCATCCGCCGGGTCTACCGGGAGGGTTCGCTCCCGTTCATCCATCCGATGGTCGCCCTTAACAACCTCATTTCCCTCTATGACGGCCTCCCGATGGGGTGTTACGACCCCGATGAGATCGGGCCCCATGTCGTCTTTCGGCTCGGACGACCCGGGGAGACTTTCGAATCCCTCCGGCACCAAGAGTTTCACGCCGAGGGTCGGATCGTCATCGCCGACAACGGCCCCTTCGGGAGTCCGATCGTGGACTCGCTTCGGACGATGCTGAAGCCCGGCTCCACCCGGTGCCTCTATGTCTGGTATGCCCCGGCCCAGGTCCCCCGCTCCCATGTCGCCGCCTCCGTTCAACGTCTGGTAGAATGGTGTCGGACCTATGCCCTCGGCCGACCGGCCCGGGCTTGGGCGTACGACCCGGAAAGCCAGACCTTCCAGAGTTGGGACCTGGGAAGATGACGGAAGCGACCGACCGCTGGCTCAACGAACTGACGGCCCGGATCCGGCACCTGCGACGCCTGACGGACCGCCTGCGTCGACTCCGAGCCGAATCGGCCCGGCCTGAGACGCATCCGCAGGCCTTGAAAAAGCGCCACGCCGAGGTCGCCGCCCTCCTCCAGACGGCCGCCGCCTGGGATTGGACAGAAGGGTGGCAGGTCCTCCAGGCTTATCTGCAAGAGCTTCAAGAGAGCCTTCCGGAACGGTGGCTCCCGTGGCGGCAGCACTGGTTCCAGCAGTTGACCGAATCCCTGGGCCCCCTCGCCGGGTCCCTGCAAGTCCAGGGCGCATGGCTCAGCCTGGGGTTCCTGCGCATCGAGCCCGACCTGGAGGGCGGCCGGGTCACCATTTATTACGGGCCTGAACGGATCGAGACCCGACGGGCTGAACCCAAGGCCCTCGGGCGTTGGCTCCAGCGGTGGTACCAGGACTTGAACCGACGCGCTCTGCCGCCGGACCGCTTCGTTGAGCGTCTCTGGCAAGCCTACCAGGAAGCCCGGCCGCCGAGCGGCGACGCCCGCGTACCCATCGGAGACGTCTACCGCCGCCTCGTCGTCTATCGGCAGTCGCCGGCCTTCTGGACCGACGCCGAATCCCGCCATTTTACGCCGTACCCCCGGTACCTATTCAGCTACGAGTTGTACCGCTTGCGGGAAGCACCCAACGCCTGGTCCGGCCGCTTTCAGGTCCAACTTTTGACGGCCGCCTTTGAGACGACCCGCCAGCGGGGCGACTATGTTTGGGTCCCCGAGGGCTTCCGACCTGAGGGTGCCCGCTACGCCTTCCTGGTCATGGAACGGAAGGGGTGAAGAGGAGATTGCGAATTGCGAATTGTGAATTGAGGATAGGGGCGGGAGCTTTAACTTCCTTACCTTCTGTCGTCTCGCTTTCTACCCTTCGGTCTTCGGACCTCATAGCCGATGGCCGAGACGTCACGGCCCGGTGGCCCTTACTGCCTGACTGCCTCATTTCAGGGAGGATGCCATGGCGACGTACATTTTGCTCAGCACCCTGACCGACGAGGGCCGGCGTACACTTCGAGAACGGCCCGAGCGGATTCAAGAAGTCAACCGAGAAGTCGAAGCCCTCGGAGCGAAAGTCATCGGCCAGTACGCGGTCTTAGGCCCCTACGACTTCGTCAACATCGTGGAAGCCCCCGACAACGAGACGGTCGCCCGCATTTCTGTCGAGCTGGGCGCTCGGGGCACGGTCCAGATCATGAGCCTGCCGGCCATCCCGGTCGACGCCTTCATCGCCAGCCTCCAGAAAAAGGATGGCCCACCGGTCTCGATGTGACAAGCTTCTCCCAGTTGCCCCCGACAGGACGGCCGGTATTTGGAGGATTCCGTCCGTCGATGGGTGGGCACGATGCCGGGGCTCCTACGGTAAGGTCCAGGGTGGATGGTCCGGGGTCTGGGGTCCCAAGCTGGAAACCTCGGGCTTCCGGCAGGGTCTCTGTTCTGCTTTCCATCCCACTTTCAACCCCCGAACGGCTCTGTTAGGCCTTGACAGTCCCGCCACGATGATGCGGCTATGAAAGGGGAACGGGCAGACCGGTGGGTCGCGGGTTTCTACATCCTGTATACCCTGGCCAGTCTGTATCCTTACAGCCATCCAGGACGGGTGGGTCACATCTTGCCTCAGCCGGGGGACACGCTTTGGGAACTCTGGCAAATCAAGTGGTTTGCTCATCAAATCGTCCGAGACCCCCTGCACCTCTGGGACGTGCCTGCCTTCTATCCATCGCCTCAGGCGATGACTTTCAACGATAGTCTCCTGGGGTTGGCCTTGCTGGGAGCGCCGTTGGGCGGGCTGACGGGTCAATGGGTCCTCACGCGGAACGTTTTGATGCTCCTGGCTTTTCTGCTGAGTGCCTGGTTCACCTATCGCCTGGCCCGGGCCCTGGACATCGATCCCTGGGGGGCGGCTTTGGCTGGCCTTCTGTATGGTTTTTGCACGACCCGATTGGCTCACCACGTCACTAATCTGAAGTTGGCCTTTGGTGCGTTCATCCCGGGGGTTTTCTATGCCCTGACCCGGTGGGGTCAAACGGGTCATCCCCTTTACTTGCTGGGGGCCTGGGGGGCCTGGGCCTGGCAAATGGTATCTTCTATGTATTATGGATTTTTTCTACTTACCGTGGGTCCTCTTTACGGCCTCGGCGCATGGATGGCCTATCGGGCGCAACGTCGGGCTCACCCGCGACCGCCCCGGTGGGCCTTCGTCGTCACCTGCATCACCTTGGGCCTCGGGGGAGCTCTCTTGACCTTGGGTTTTTTCATCCCCTACTGGACAACTCGCTTCCTCTATGGCCTGGAGTGGAACTTGGCCGAGACGGCCTGGGTCACGGCGACCCTCCGGAGCTACGTCGCCTCAGGGTCTGTCATCGGACGGGTCCTCCGCCGGGTGTGGCACGTACCGTCGGACCGCCTACTGGCTTGGCCGGGCCTGGCGGCTGGCTTGGCCTTGGCGATGCCCCCGTGGCGGCACCGGGTCGCCGCCCTGCTGTGGGCTTTAGGCATCCTCAGCTTCTTGTTCTCCCTGGGTCCGCGGACGCTGATCTTTACTTGGGCCTTTCAGAACCTTCCCCACTTTCGAGTCATGCGGTATCCCGACCGATGGGCCATCCTCGTCGTTTTCTTCTTGGGTCTGCTGGCCGGGTGGGGCCTTTCGAATCTCCGACGCAGGCTGAAGCTCGGCCTCCGGACCGGGGTCAGCATCGTCGTATTGGCCTTCACGGCGATAGAACTCTGGCACGCGCCCCTGACGGCCGGCCCTGTACCGGGACCGCCGCCCATCTACCGGCGCCTGGCGGCCCACTCTGAGGCCGGTGCCGTCGCCGTCTTCCCCCTTTATTCGAACTTTTGGGAAGGCTCGAAATTCTATGGCTATTGGGCGACATTTCACTGGAAGCCCGTCATCGGTGCTGTCGCCGCCTGGGCTCCCCCGTCTGCTGAATGGATCCGGGGGGTCTTGGCCGACTTCCCGATGCCTCACGCACTTTGGTTGGCCGCGGACCTCAACATCCGGTACTTCGTCTTTCATCCAGCCGTCTTTCGGGCCGTCGGCCGGGCCGACGAGTGGGCGAGGTACCAGCAAGCCTTACGGTCCCTACCTCCTACGTGGGTCCGACGGTACGAACATGAGCTCGAAGACGTCTTGATCACCCTGGACGTCGAGCGTATCCGCCAAGATATAGCCATCCGGCCGCCCCGACGCTTTCACTGGGTCACCCCGGACCGAGGCTGGTGGCAGTTTCCCCCGGCGACCGCAAGCCGAGAAGCTCTATCCGACGGAAATCCGACGACGGCCTGGGTCGTCCCCTACACAGAGACTTGGCACCTGCAGTGGGATTGGGGGACGCTCCGTCACGTCCGAGCAGTCCGTATTCTGGGCGATCCTAAGGACAAGAGATTCCTGTTGTGGGGCTCGAACGACGGTCAGACGTGGCATCCCATTCCCGCCATTCCTGGGTGGG
>JAUQPV010000234.1 GCA_030550225.1 Acidobacteriota bacterium
GAACTCGTCTCCCAAGGCCCGGATTCCGGCCCTCACCCGACCCCCTCCCGGGGGAAGAGGGTTTCGAGATGAATCCCTCCCCGGGAGAGGGTTTGGAGAGGAGTTCTAACATAGCCGTTCAGTTCGTAAGGATCATATCGGGACGGCTGTCCCCATACCATTTTACAAGCGGTTTGTATCTTGCATCCTGCATCTTGTGTCCTGTATCCTGCATCTCGTAGGATGCTCATCGTCCCATGGACACGGCTTACATCTGTGCCGACTTGGCCGAGGCCGTCCGGCTCGTCCGCCGATGGCGGGCGGAGGGTTTCCGCGTCGTGATGGCCAACGGTTGTTTCGACCTCATCCACGGGGGTCATGTCTGTTACCTGCGGGCGGCCGCCGCCCTGGGGGACTGTCTGATCGTAGCCGTCAACGACGACGCCTCCGTCCGCCGGCTGAAGGGACCCGGCCGACCTGTGTTTCCCCTGGAACAGCGCCTCCGTCTGGTGGCGGCCATCGCCGGCGTAGCGGCCGTCTTCCCCTTCGAAGACCCCGATGTCACCCGAATCCTGGCCGAACTGCGACCTCATGTGCACTGCAAGGGAGGCGACTACGAGACCCCATCGGCCATCCCGGAGTACCCCGTCGCCGTCCAGTTGGGTATCGAGAGCCGTATCGTCGGGGGCCCCAAGATTCAGTCTTCCCGCTGGCTGGTCCCCCTGTGGCGTCGGCTTCGGGAGCTGGGCCCCCTCAGGGCGGAGCGAACATGACGGGTATCCCCACGCCGTCGGCTTCACCCGTCGTTGAACCGGCGCCGGAGGCCGCCGTCCGCCGCCTCGCCCCCCTCAAGGTCCTCGTCGTCCGCATGAGCTCCTTTGGGGACATCGTCCACACGATCCCGGCTGTCGCTATCCTGCGTCGCCACTTTCCGAAGGCTGTCATCGACTGGCTTGTCCAGGCCGGGTATGACCGTCTGGTCTCGATCATCGAAGGACTCCATCGAGTGTGGACCCTGCCGGGTCGGGTCCTGAGGCGACATACTCTGCTTCAAAGGTCTCTGCGGACCGAACGATACACGTGGGCCGTCGACTTTCAGGGCCTCCTCAAGAGTGCGGTCTGGGCCTGGCGGAGTCGGGCGGCCTTTCGTCTGGGATTCCACAAGTCGGACTTGCGGGAACCTATCGCCGGGGTCTTTTACAACCGGCGCCCGACGATCCATTCTCTTGAACGGGCACGGGTCCACGTGGTCGAGAAAAACGCTCTGCTCTTGACGGGAATGGGCCTGGACCCTGAAGCCGTCCGGCAAGCCCTTCGGGACCTGGCCGACCCGGTCGAACGGGCCGGTCTGCTGACGGTCCCTCCGGAAGCCGCCGAGCGGCCTCGCGCATGGCTGAGGGCTCAAGGTCTCCGAGCGGGGTCTTTTTGGGTCTTCCAAAGCGGGGCCGCCCAGGCCGCCAAGCGGTGGCCCCTGGAGGCCTGCCGTCAGGTCGTCCTGGACGTGTATGAGCAAACCCGTCGGCCCGTCGTGATTCTCGGCGGACCCCAGGAGGTCGAACGGGCTCAGGCCCTCTGGGAAGCCGTCCGGCCGGCGGATGCCCGTATGGCACCGCCCTTGGACTGGGACGAGCTGACCGTGTTCTTGCGGGCGGCCGCCGTCATCCTCGGACCCGACACAGGGGTCCTCCACCTGGCTGACTTTCTCGGGACCCCCGTCGTGATGGGGATGGCCCACGCGCCGGCTTACCGGAATGGGCCCTTTTTCACGCGGGCCGCCAGTCACGCCGTCGAGGTCGGGACCCGGCCTGAACGGATGGACCCGGCAAGCCTGTCAGCCCTTCGAGACGCCTTAATCCAGGTCTTGCTTTCGACGTCGGGGGTCGGGGATTTGGGCAGATAGGCAGGTCGGCAGTTGGGCAGTTTGGCCAGGGAGTGGGGGAAGCCGTCACCCCATGGGGACCTGGCACCTGGGACCCGGGGCCTTCTTGGAAAATCGTGCTTCTTGGGCAATGGGAAAGGCCGCCCTGATGCCACCCCCGCAACCCGAACGGTATATCATGTAATGTTCACAATGGAAGTGACGCCATCTTCAGGAAACGCCGGCATGACGGCCGGCTCCATAAGGATGACGCCCGGTGTTCCGAAGTATCATGTACTGGTCGATCAGTGCCACAGATAACACCCAACACCCAGCACCTAACACCCAATACCGGATTCCCTATGAAACGCTGGGTCGCCGTCGTCCATCTGCCGCCGCTTCCGGGCAGTCCCCTCTACGAGGGTCCCCTACCGGCCATCGTGGACCGGGCCGTCGAGGAGGCCCGCCGACTCACGGAGGCCGGCGCCTGGGCCGTCCTCTTGGAAAACTTTGGGGACCGGCCCTTCTACCGGCGGCGGGTCCCGCCGATCACTGTCGCCGCCATGGCCCATGTGGCGAGCCGGGTCGCCACTCAAGTCGGCTGTCGTCTCGGCATCAGTATGCTCCGTAATGACGCTCTCTCGGGCTTGGCGGTGGCGGCCGCCGTCGGGGGGGCTTTCATCCGTGTCAACGTCCTGACGGGCGTCGTCGTGAGTGACCAGGGCCTGATATCGGGTCCGGCGGCCGTCCTCCTTCGCGCTCGGCGGTACTGGTCGGCCTCCTCAGTCGAAGTCTGGGCCGACTTCCGGGTCAAGCACGGCCATCCCCTGGTCGAGCGACCGGTCGAAGACGAGCTGGCCGACTTGCTCGAGCGGGGCCTGGCCGACGCCGTCATCGTCAGCGGTCCCCGCACAGGGCAGGCGCCGGACCGGATGTGGGTCCAAAGGGTCCGACAGGCGGTGCCGGAAGCCGTCGTCTGGCTGGGAAGCGGGGCGACGCCTGAAAATGTGGCGGACTACTTACCCTTTGTCGACGGTGTCATCGTCGGGAGCTACCTCCGAGAAGGCGGCGTGGCCGGTCGGCCCTTAGACCCACGGAGGGTCGAGCGATGGGTCCGTGCCTGGCAAACATCGAGTCCGTCCGAGTCGAGCGGGTCTCCGTCCCCGAGGGCGCGCCAGTCGAGGTCCGGCGGGTCCTGATCGTCCAGAATCGGCCCGGCGAGGTTCCGTGGGCCCCCCTGGAAGAGGTGCTTCGGCGGGCGGGGGCGGACCTCGTGGTCTTTCCTGAGTATGCCTGGTACGGCCCGTCGGACCGTCACGCGTCGGTCGCTGACCGCTACACGAGCCTCCTTGCCGAGGTCCGGACGGCCACCCGGGCGTGGCCGGCGTGGGTCGTCGCAGGGACGTTCCTCCGCCGTCGACCCGACGGTGCCCTGGAGAGCGTCAGCCATCTACTGTATGGCGGCGAGGTCCAGGCGACTTACGTCAAGGTCAACCCCACCGACCGGGAACGCCAGGTCGGGATCCAGGCCGGCCGGTCCCTGACCCTCTGGGAGGTCGGTCCGGCCCGATGGCTCCCCCTTATCTGTGCGGATGTCTTTTGCCAGGACCGGCTGACGGCCTTATTAGGCGATGTCGAAGGTACCGGCTTGCAGGTCGTGGTCGTCCCGACGGCCTCTCCGTATCGGGCCGGCGAACCCGTGGAGGCCAAATGGGAACGGGACGAGCGGATTTTTCAAGCCCTGGCCCGACGGGTCGGGGCTCCCGTCGTGAAGGCGTGCTGTACGGGCCTCTTATTTGGCCACCCCTTCCAGGGTCGGAGCCTCGCGGCTACACCGGCGGGGATTCTCTGGCGGGTCGAACCGGACGAGGAACGGCTTCCTCTCCTGGCCCTCGTCGACCTCCGGGGGGTGACGCCGCCCCTCATCGAGCGGCTCTCCTGACAGAGCCGGTCGGTTCGTGAGAATGGCGTCGGAGCGACCTTCTTAGCTCATGGCGGATAGCTCATACCCCATGCGCCATGCGCCAACAGGCCCATCTGCCGACCTGCCGAACTTCTCATCTGCCTCATTGCCTTATTGCCTTACTGCCTTATTGCCTCGACTCAAAAGGCCTCGACGATGAATTGAAGGGGATTCAGGGGCTGATTCTGGTAGCGGACCTCGTAATGAACATGGGGGCCTGTACTGCGGCCCGTCGATCCGACGAGACCGATGACCTGCCAACGCTTGACCATGTCGCCCTTGCGGACCAGGGCCTTCGAGAGGTGACCATAATACGTGAAAATCCCAAAGCCGTGGTCGATGATGATCAACTGGCCATAGGTCCCCTGCGGCCCCGCAAAGACGACCTGACCACCGGCCGTCGCCACGACCGGCGTCCCATACGGCGCGAAGACGTCCACGCCCGTATGGAAATCCGGCGCCCCCGTAAAGGGGTCGATACGGGCCCCGAACCCGCTGATGACATAGCCCCGGACCGGCAGGATCGAAGGGGTCGCCGACAGGGCGACGGACTTCTGCTGAAATACTTCATACAGCTGATTGAGCTGGTCCTGTAAGGCCTCAGCCCTTTGCTGACCCTGGGCCAGGAACCACTGCTGTTCCAGCAGATGGGCCCGGCCGACCGTCTGGGGCGTGGGGGCCGCCTCTCCGCCGATGCCCGCGATTTGGGGGATGTTGCCGCCAGCCGTCGCACCGGCGATGATCTGCAGACGCCGGACCTGCTGTTCCATCCGCTCCAGGTCCGACTGCAGGCGGGAGGAGTACTGACGGATTCGGGTGAAGTCTTGCTTCATCTGCTCGTATTCGTCCTCCATCCGGACCAGACG
>JAUQPV010000235.1 GCA_030550225.1 Acidobacteriota bacterium
ACCGGCATCCCTGCCGGTGTTCTATGTCTTGGACGCCGCCGTCACCGGCGGCGCCAGGACAGGGGGACGCCGGGATGACTCCCGGCGTTCCGAAAGATCCGTCATTTCTTGCATTTCTTGATCACTACCGTAGGAGTTGCGCAGTTGCCTGCAAACCCCTGCGTCCCGAACTCATCCTGGGTCCGCTCTTCGCCGAAAGTATTGCTAACCCAACACCCCAATTCGCAATTCGCAACCCGCAATCCTCTAAGGGGTTTTCTCCGGGGCAGACAGGACCCGCCAGGTATACACGATACGCTGGATACCGGTGAGGTTGGCGAATACGGCCACGATGAGGAGGGCCTGGGGCATACGGTCCAGGAAGGCCCCAAGGACCAGCATGGCGATGCGTTCCGGGCGTTCGAAAAACCCGACTTTGCAAGAAGGAATGATGCACTCGGCCCGGGCCCGGGTGTAGCTGGTCATGACGGAACCGATGATGGCCAGGCCCACGATGAAGAGCATCCAGTGGTCATGGGACCGACCGTAGTACAGCCACAGGGCCGACATGAGGGTTAAGTCCGCATAACGGTCGACGACCGAGTCCAGAAAGGCGCCGAAGGGGCTGGCCTGGCCGGTGCGACGGGCCAGATGCCCGTCGAAGACGTCTAACAAGTTCGCCACCAGGATCAAGCCAGCGGCCCATCGGAACTGACCCAGATACAGCGTCCCGGCGGCGACCAGGTTGAGGAGCAGACCCGTCAGCGTCAGGACATTCGGTCGAATGCCCAAGCGGGCCAGGCCGCGGACGATGAAGTCCAAGGGCCTTTCAAGGATGTGACCGATCAGACCGGTGACGCCGGAGACCATACGCCACCTCTCGGGGCAAGGAGTGTCACCATGCCGATTCTATGCCAGAGTCGCTCCCTTTGCGAGAGGACCGGTCCGACCGATTGCCAAGGGACCGGAAAGCCAGATATCATGATATTCGGCAGTTCGGGATCGAGGAGTTCGGAAGGGATGGAGTCCGCCTGGGATGCAGGAGTCGAGTCGTCAAGATTCTAAATGCCTGGCCTATCTCTTGGAGTCCTCCCGATTCGACCTGCCGGACTCCCAAATCCCCGAAGTGCCGAGTTCCCAAATGCCCGAAGGGCCAACATGGAGGCATCCATGGATGCCTTGCGCGGCACCCATGGCGAAGTCCCCGTGTGGATATGCCTGAAGTGGCTGGAGCGGACGCCGACGCGCGGCCTCTTGGGTTTCCAGACAGCCGGTGTGGAACGTTGGTTCTGGGTCCTGGACGGCCACGTGGTCTTTGCCTGGAGCGACGACCCTGCCGAGCATCTATTCGACCGCTGGTGGTCGGCCGGTTGGGTCCCGGACGTCGCCGCCGTCGGGCCGTGGCCTCCGTCTTCCATGGCTCCTGAGAGCCTTCTCTCGGCTTTGCCGCCGGCCGTGACGGAAGCATCCGAGTGGGAGTCTTTCTGGACCGACTATTACGCCGAGCTCCTGAGTCGGGTCCTGCAAGCCCTGCCTGACGTGCAGTACTTATGGGTTCCGCATGCTTGGACCTCCCATCCTCGGATGGTCGCCCTCCCGATGGCGGTCTGGGTCGAACAGGCCATCGAGCGAGTGCCCGAGGTGGCCGTCCTGCGGGACGAACTGACTCGAGTGGGGACGTCGCTGGAAGTCCGCGTCCCGACCGTTCCCGCGCCTGAATCCCTCCGACCGAGTCAGCGACAGGTCCTCGACGTGATCCAGGGGCCAGTCCCCTTAGCGGAGCTCCTGCAAGCCCCCCTTTTTCAGGACGACGCTTACCTTCGGGCCCTCTGGACCCTCGTGTACCGGGGCACGCTCCAGATCCAACCTGTGACACGACCGGCCCCGACACTCCAAGAGCTCTTGGACTTTTACTCGGCAGCCTTCTCGGCCATAGGCCGCTACCTGGAACGGGAAATCGAGAGCCTGGCCCCCCTGGTCCTTCAGAAGAACGTGACCCGGATGGAGGCGACGTATCCAGAGGTTTTTGAGAATCTCACGCTAGGTCCGGACTACCGGATCGACCACTGGGAGCCCCAGCTGAGGTCCCTCCTTCGTCAGCGGCTTATCACGTTGGATGACCTGCGTCACTTCCTGGAGGAGACGCTCATGCTCCACCTGCTGAGCGTCCAAAACATCCTGGGTCCCGCGCATTACACGACGGTCGTCGAGATCCTGCAAGCCCTCCCGACGGCCCCGGCCCGGTAGCCCCGCTCATGGCCTGGGTGTTATTCATCGTAGGCCCGACCGCCAGCGGCAAGTCGGCCTGGGCGTTGGACCTGGCCGTCCGATGGAACGGGACCATCGTGAACGCCGACTCCCGTCAGTTCTACCAAGATGCCTGCATCGGGACGGCCTGTCCCCCGGTCGAGTGGTTCCAGCGGGTGCCTCATCGGCTCTATGCCTTTCTCCCGCCGGACCGATGGCTCTCAGCGGGGACCTATGCCGGGATGGCCTGGGGCGCCATCCAAGAGTGCTGGCGTTTGGGCCGTCTGCCCATCGTCGTCGGGGGGTCGGGCCTCTACTATCGGGCCGTGCGGTATGGCTTGCATCCACCCGTCGGGGCCGACCCGGCGGTCCGCCGACGCCTGGAGGAACGATGTCGGCAAGAGGGCCTGGCGGCGCTCTATGCAGAGCTTCAGGCCGTCGACCCGACGACCGCCCGGCGGATTCACCCCAACGACGCCCGGCGGGTCCTGCGGGCATTGGAGATCTACTACCAGACCGGCGAGCCTCCGTCCCGCTGGCGGCCTGGCTGGCGACATCCGGCCCTTCCCTCGGTGGCCCTGGGTCTCCTGCCCCCACTGGACCGTCTTCAGGCGCAGATCATGCGACGGAATCGGGACTTCTGGTCGATGGGCTGGCTCGACGAGGTCGTCCGGCTGATCGAACAGGGCGTATCCCTCGACGCCCCCGTCTTCGAGTCGATCGGGTATCGGCGAATCGCCGAGTGGTGGCAGGCCGGCCGACCCATCCCCGAGGCGGACCTCCTGGCCCAGGTCGACCGGGAGGTGTGGGACCTGGCCCGACGTCAGATCAAATGGTTTCGCCGAGAGCCAGACGTCCTGTGGTGGACCGAGCCGCCGCCCCTGCCTGTCGTCGAACGATTCCTCCGCCCGAAGCTCCGCTGGCACTCGGGACTCGGCCTCGGGCACCCCTCATGAAACGACTTGGGCCTTGTAGTTGAGGCGTTGCCAGTCGATGTTCAAAAGGCGGACGGCGACTTTCGCGTCGAGGTCGAGGGTCCCGGGGTACGAGAGGACGCCTTCCAGGAGGTAGTCGTCCAGCTCGATGATGTAAAGGCCGCCAGCCTTCTTTTCGATGACCGTCGCCATATAGACGGCCGTCGGCGGCTGTTCGGCCAGATACCGCAAGATCCAGTAGCGGCGGCGGTGCTCTTCCAATTCTTTTCGGAGGGCCGTCTGCTCCTCGATGACCGTCATCAGCCGCAGGAGGGCTTCCCGGGTATACAGGGGGCGGCCGCTCTGGAGACAGGCCAGGACCTGCCGTTGGGTCACCAGGTCAGCATATCGTCGGATCGGCGAGCTGGCCTGGATGTAGGCTGGCAGGCCCAGTGCCCAGTGTTCCCGGGGCGAGGGCCACAGCGTCGAGCGTCGGAACTGCCGGATTAAGGCCCGAAACACGGAGGGCCGGTAGGTATCCAGGACGGCCCATTCCGCCGGGAGGGGCTCCTCCGGGGGGTCCTGGGACCGGTAGATCATCGGCACGTCGTGGGCGACGGCCCACTCGGCCACGCGGGCGTTATAGGCGATCATCCATTCCCGGACCAGCATGTGGGCCGGCGTTTCCAGGTCCAGCCGCTCGATGTGGATCGACGGCTGAGCTTCGGACGTCCCCTGGACTCGGACTTTCACCTCCGGCCGGACCAGGTGGAAGGCACCCCGGGCCCGACGTTCGTCGAAGAACTGCCGAGCTCGCTGGGCTAGAAAGTGAAGGGCCGGATAAAGTTCGTGGGAAGGGTCCCGGAGAATTTCGTCGGCCTGTCGGTACGTAAGACGCTGCCGGACGATGATCCAACGGGGTTCGAGGGACCAGGCGCGGAGTCGACCCTCCGGTGTCCACTCCATGAGGAGGCTCAGGACCGGCCGCGGCTGGCCAGCGACCAGGCTGGCTTTATCGGTCGAGACGGGCGGCGGAAGCATGTAGAGGGTGGCTTCGGGGAGATAGACGGTCGTGACCCGTCGCTCGGCGCACCGGTCCAGAGGGGTGTCCTTGCGGACAAAGTAAGCCGCCTCAGCGATGTGGACACCGACCTCGACCGTCCCATCGGGACGAAAGCAGACGCTGAAGGCATCGTCGACTTCCTGGGTTTCGGGCTCGTCGATACTGAAGGTCCAGCCCTCGACGGGCTTGCGCGTCGACGTCCCGACGGCCGGGGTGGCCTCCGGAACCTGCTCGCGGGTCGAGGCGGGCGTCTCCGGCGGGACGAAGGCGGGAATCGCCTCGGCCAGACGCTCTTCCTCAGGCTCGAAGGACGACTCCACGCCGTAGTAGATGAGTAAGCCCTCCAGTTCGCTTTGGACCAAGCCCATCGCCTGGATGATAGGAATCAACCCAGTCGGGTCTTCTTGAAGGGCCGGGACGGCCGCAAAAGC
>JAUQPV010000236.1 GCA_030550225.1 Acidobacteriota bacterium
TCCATGCCCTTTGCCCCTTTTGCCGGGACCCGGCACCTGAGACCCGGACCTTCTTGAAACATCGTGCCTCCCGGACGATGAAAAAGGTTGTTCCGATGCCGTTCTCCCGGGCCGAACGACTCTGCCCGTTCGCAATCCGCAATTCCCAATCCGCAATCCGCAATTCGCAATTCGCAATCCCCAATTCCTAATCCCCGAAGGTCAGGTCGGCCCTCGCCCAACGGCCCTCTCGGACGGCCGCCTGAAAGATTTCATAGTACGTCGCCGTCGTCCTCGGCCAGGCTTCCCATCGAAACGCCCGAAGACTCGCCTCGATGGCCTCGGGCGGCCCCTCCAGCTCGACATAGACGCCCAGGGGCGTTTCATCGACGGCGATGTGGACGTCCCCGTGGCGGTATAACGTCCGGTACTTTTGATACCGGAACCAGACGGTCAGGCCCAGTCGCCGCAGGATGGCGGCGACGGCGGCCTCGTCGGAGACGGTCACCTCGAGCTCGGGTCGCCGTTTGAAGGCGGGGTCCTCGTCGGGCCGGCCCTTCCATGTCAGGGTGACCGTGTCGCCATAGCGGCGCAGGCGCAGGAGCTCGCCCCGGGCCCGGAGGTCGCCGCCTGGCATGTCCCACAGGACGTTGTCCTCGAACGTCCGGGGGTGTTCCAGACGCCAGGCCCAGGCCGTGCGCGTCGCCTCGACGACGTCCATCGGGACCTGCACTTTGACTTCTGTCTCGATGAGCATCTTGAGCCTATGGAGCAGATAGGCAGGTCGGCCATTCGGCCGATGATCCCTCAGCTCATGGGCCCATGGAGCCACGAGTTCATCTCGCCGGGACCTGGCCCTTGGGACCTTCTTGAAAAACGTGCTTCCCGGGCGATGGGAAAGGCCGTCCCGACACTATTCTCCCGGACTGAACGGCTCGACTAATCCCACAGGTTCTGACGGTAGTACTCGATGATGCGGTCCAAGATCTGATGGATGTTCAAGCGGGGCCGGTATCCGATCCAGGTCCGGATTTTCGTGAGGTCTGGCACGCGGCGGTGCATGTCCTCGTAGCCCGGGCCGTAGGCCTTGTCATAGGGGATGAACACGATAGGCGAGGCGCTCCCCGTCTTTTCCTTCACGAGGTGGGCCAGGTCGATGATGCGGATCTCCTCGTCGGAGCCCAGATTGAAGACCTCGCCTTCGCTCTTGGGGTGCTCCATCAGACGAACGAGGGCCTCGACGGCGTCTGTCACGTAGCCGAAGCATCGGGTCTGCTGGCCGTCCCCGAAGACCGTGATGGACTGACCCGTCAAGGCCTGTTTGACGAAGGTCGGGACGACCATCCCGTACCGCCCCGTCTGACGAGGACCCACGATGTTGAACAGGCGCACGATGACGACGGGCGTCCCCCGTTCCTGATGGTAGGCCAGGGCCAGGAACTCGTCGAGGGCCTTGGACGCCGCATAGGCCCACCGGCGGACCGTCGTGGGACCGTACACCCGCGTGCTGTCTTCCCGCAAGGGGAATTCATTGTGGTCGCCGTACACCTCCGACGTCGAGGCGATCAGGACCTTCTTGTGAAACTTGCTGGCGTACTTCAGGACGATCTCCGTCCCGAAGGTGTTGACCTCCAGGGTCTCGACGGGCTTCTCCATGATCAGACGTACGCCGACGGCCGCCGCCAGGTGGTAGACGTGGTCGACCTGCCGGATGAGCTCGCTCAGGAGGTCTTCCTCTCGGATGTCGGCCACGATGAGTTGAAAACGGGGATGGTGTCGGATGGCGGCGACGTTGCTGATGCGGCCCGTACTGAGGTTGTCCAGGCAGATGACCTCATGGCCTTGCTCGATGAGAAACTCGCAGAGGTGGGAGCCGATGAAGCCGGCCCCGCCGGTCACCAGGATCCGCATGATCGTTTCCCTCCCATCGGGGAATTCGGCAGTCCGGCAGATGGGCAGGTCGGCCCTGCGGGTCCTTCGTCCGATGGACGCCAGGGTGGGACCCTGCTCATCGGAGAGTATCCGGGTCTCGAGGCCCTCCGAGGCAGGTCCCCGAGGTCCCTCTATCCTCGGGATACGGGCATTCCGGGGCCTCCTACGGACGACTGTCCGCTCGGTTCATCCCCCATCGACCCAACGGACGACCTGCCCAGCTCCCGGACTGCCCTATTCCAACGGCTGGCCGTCCAGGCCCGACGGGACGGGCAGGCCCAAGAGCCGCAAGACCGTCGGCATGACGTCGATGATCCGAGGCCGTTCGGCCCGAATCGGCCAGTTGGCGAACAGGATCCCTGGCACGATGGACGGCTCGGCCGAGCAGTGGTCGGCGCTCCAGTTCCGGAGGTTGTCTTCGACGACGTCGGGGGCCACGTGGCCCAGGGTCGTCTGCCAGGAGACCCGATAGTTGTACGTATGAGCCACCCGGAGGTCCGGGATCAGGTCCGGGTCAAATCCGGACGGGTACATCTCCTCTCGGGTATAGACCTTGTACACGGGCTTTTCGCCCGTGACGGGGTCGACGTACGACTCCAGGCCCCGGATGATGGCCCGCCGGACGGTCTCGTATTCCTCGCCGGGCTCGACGCTCCCCCACGCCTCCCGGCCCTTCAGGTTAATGTAGATCGGCCCCAGGCCGAGGGCATAGGCCTTCGTCTGGGACCAGTCGACGTGCTCGAAGAAGTCGCCCTCGATGAAGAGGTCCTCCAGGGTCTTCAGCTCGGTGGCTTGGACGCCCTTCAGCTTCATGAAGCCGTGCTGGACGAGCCAGGTGTTGTAGTTCATCCCCCGCCGGAACGACGTAAAGCCGTGATCGGACACGACCAACAGGCGGCTCCCTGGGGGAAGCCGCTCCATGGCCTCACCGACGATGGCGTCCATCTCCTCGTAAGCCCGCTCGATCTCCCGGGCGTACCGCTGGGCCCGGTTTGGGTCGTACAGGGGATGCGCCGGGTCGATGAGCCGCCACAGGACATGCTGGACCCGGTCCGTGAAGTCGAAGACCTGCACGTAGAGGTCCCAGTCGTCCCGGCTCAACAGGGTCCGCAGGATCTGCCGTTGCTTCTCGACCGTCCAAGCGGCGTCCTCCAAGAAGTGGTCCTCGTCGACGACGCCCGAGGTGATCGTCCAGGTATCGATGTCCCAGCCCATCGTCTTGAAGAGGCCGACCTGGCGCATGAGCCAGTCGGACCCGTCCGGTGGCCACGCAAAGGGAATCGGATGGCTCTCCGGATGGAAATGCAGGGGCGACAGATACAGGAGTAAGAAAGGCTCCAGCCGAATCAGGTAGAACCGACCGATGGCCCGAAGCTTCAGGAGAGGATGGACTTGGAAGGTAAACACGAACCAGTCGGACCACTCCTTGGGTCTCAACGTGGCGCCCTGGTCCCGATAACGGACCGTGACCGTCCGGGCGGTCGAGTCGACACGGATCTCGAGAGGCTCTTGAAATTGGACGGGCTGGCCGTGCTTTTCCAGAAAGGCCCGACAGTCCGCTCGACGGGTATCACAGTACAGCTTGTTCCGAGGCCCCCATACGACGGTCCGAATGCGGCCGCCCGTATTGACGACGTCGACGAGCTCGACCTTCAGGCTAAATTCGTTGGCCTGCGCCAATAGGCTGGCGTCGTCCGTGTAAATCGTCGGTTGCCCGATGGTACCTCGGATGTCCGGCACGCCGAGGCCCGACAGCATGAAGCCATGCCGAAGCTTCTCGGCTGGAAAGGTCGTCGGATATCGAATGACATAGGCGCGCAAGCCATGACGGTCGGCGATAGCCCAGAAAGGCTTCCCCTGACGATGGTTGACGGCCTGCGGGACCTGATAGGGCAGGTACCGGTCGGCGAGCCGACCTGCCCCGACGCCAGCGGCAACACCCAAGACGATCGGTAGGCCCACGGCCCAGAACCGCCGCCTCACCCGCCGTCGCAGGCCGGCCCACCCCAGGAGGGCCACGACCAGACCGACGAATCCTGCCGCGGCCGGCCCGTTGGCCCGGCCGAATAGAAACACCCGCCGGGCTTCCTCGTTAAGGGCAAAGGCCGGGTAGTAAGTCCGCCGGTCCCGTTTCAGGAAGTCGAAGATACCCGTCCGGCCCGGCGTAAGGCCCGTCGCCATCGAGGACCATGAGACGGGCGTCTGAGGCGGATTCGTGGGAAGGAGCGGCCGGTACGTGCCCCGCCGGGCCAGCTCGGCCAGGTGGGGCAGGCGGCCCTCGCGCAGGAGACGCTCGACCGTGGATGCATCAGCCCCGTCAAAGCCCAGGATGACAACCCGGGGTGCACCCCTGACGGTCGGCGCTGTCCCTTTCGGGTCCGCCTCCGGCCTGGACCCACCCACGAAGAAGAGGAAGCCGACCGTCGTTCCCGTCAGAACCGCAAGCCATCCATGCTTTCGAAGCATTGCTCGTGCCTGAAGTCGGAGGTCAAGGATCGGGCCTCTTCCGCCCCGGATTCCCACCCCCGCCTTCCCCATCTTGAACTCGTTATTCTCACGGCCGGACATTGTACGTCCCCAACAGTAGGGGGACAAGGCACTGCAGACCCGTGTCTTCGACGCCGTCAGGACGGGCGGCCCCGGGATGAAGGACGCCGGCATCCCAGTTAGCACTCCGAGTCTGGGGTCTATAGTCTGAGGTCCCTTTTTTCTGGGA
>JAUQPV010000237.1 GCA_030550225.1 Acidobacteriota bacterium
ACTTCACCTCCGGCAAGTCCTGGCGTCCCTGGACGCTTACGTCCTGAACCGGCCGCAGGTCCTCGTGGCTCGCGCCCAAGAGAAGTTCGATGCCGAGGGCCGCTTGATCGACGAGCCGACCCGGACGCTTGTCCGAAACCTGTTGGTCGCCTTGCGGGATTGGACACTTCGGCTTCGGGGGACGCCTTAAAGAATGACGGAAGACGAGTGCCTGTTCGTCGCCCAGGCGGCCGTCGGTAGACGGACTCTCCCTACGCGGTCCCGCTTAGTCCATTCGAATTCGGGTCGTCCGCAACGATCGGCCAGATTCGTTCGATAATTCACCTCTAAAGTCGTTCAGTTCGTGAGAATCCTGATCTGCTCGGCCTTTCGCTTTGTCAAAGGAGAAGAATTTCATGAGAGGAATGAAGCCGATCATCATGGTCAGCCTCGTCGGAATGGCCTTGTTAAGGGCCGGCCAGAGCCAGGCACCGGGGAGCGTCGATTTTGTCCAAGAGTATCGGGCCCTCCGGGCTTCCTTAGAAGCCTTCTGGCAACGGGCGCCCCTCTAAGAACTTGAAGCCCGTCTCTTGGATGCCCTGCCGCCGAAGCTCGTCCGTCAAGTTGCTCGATTGCGTGTTCAGCTTGATGCCAAAGAGCGTACCTTCCTTACCCCCCTGGTAGTAGCCAGCCAACTGACCCTGCAGGCGGTCTGTCCCCCGGCGAGTCACCATGTTCACATACACGCCCGGCGTCCCGACCTCGACGGGGTGGCCGGCCGTCGAGATTTGGACCTCTTCGAAGCTATCGTAGTCGTAGTAGAAGTCGGCAAACCCGATGGCCTCGGGATCCGTCACGTTGACCCCGTTCAGGGCTTGCGTGTTCTGGGCCGGGACCGTGCCCTTGGACGTGAATCCTGCCTGGAGCCCCGACTCGCTGCCGCCGACGTCGATGCGGTCCGTCACCAGGCCCGGCGTCTTGTACTCCAGTAAGTTCCAGATGTCCCGACCGCCCGGCACGTTCTGCAGGACCTCCCGCGTGACGTTCACGCTCTCCTTCGTGCTCGTCACATCCACCGTCGGCGAACGGCCTACGACGGTCACCTCTCCGCCAGCCGCTACCGTCATTGCCTCGTCGACCAGGACCGTCTGGGCCACGGCGACCCGGATGCCCTCCCGGGTCACCGTCCGAAATCCGCTCATCTCCAGCTTGACGGTGTATATGCCCGGCGGCAGGAGCGGGAATTGATACACGCCGTTCACGTCCGTCACGCCGACCATCTGGCCGGCGACCAAGACGGGACTCGTGATCGTCACCGTCACGCCCGGGAGGGGCTTGCCCTCGGGGTCCCGGACCTTGACCAGAATGCTCCCCGTCTGGACCTGCCCCCACGCTTCGGAAGCCCACCACGCCGACAGGCTCAGGAGGCATCCGAGGGTCCATCCGAGGAGCCGTCGTCGCGTGCAAGACCCACGGAACCAGCGAACGTCCATAGAAAACCTCTCCCCCACGAGAGTCTGGTCATGCAGGGCGGCTTTGCATATCGAAGGTTCGGTCTTTAACGCCTGACCAAGTACATACAAATTGCGGTGGTGTTCCCAATGGAAGTGACGCCGTCTTCAGATGAAGCCAGCCTCCCTGCTGGCTCCACAAAGACGACACGCAGTTTGGACGCCGCCGTCACCGGCGGCGCCGGGACAGGGGAACGCCGGGATGACGCCCGGCGTTCCGAAGTATCACGTACAGGTTGACCCCTACTTTTATTGCAAGTTGCGTGCCACTGCTTTAGTGTCATGAGCAGAACAAGATATCCCATTTTTTACGTAATTTCAAAGACATAATAATTTCTTTTGAAATTCAAAAAGTTGGATAGGGGCCAACCGTTTTCAAAGAATTGAACGAACGACCGGGCCGGCGGGTTCGACCCGGCGGGCGGCCCGTCATGCCGAACGTCCCGGCGGGGTCAGCAATCGGTCATATAACTGCAAGAAGCGGTCGGCCGCCTCTTCCCACCGGAACCGACAGGCCCGCTGGCGGCCCCGCTCCCGGCAGGCCGATTGCAGGTCCTCGTCTTCCAGGACCCGGCGGATCGCCTGGGCCATCTCGGCGGGGTCCGTGGGGTCAAAGTACACGGCCGCGTCGCCGGCGACTTCGGGGAGGGCCCCGGCTCGGCTACAGACGACGGGGGTCCCGACGGCCATCGCCTCGGCGACGGGCAGGCCGAAACCCTCGTCGAGGGACGGTTGGACCAAGGCGGCGGCGCCGGCGTATACGGCCCGGAGGGTCTCGATGTCACAGTAAGGGAGCCATCGAACCCAGCCTTGCTGGGTCCAAGGATAGTACCGTCGGACGGTCCGTCGCCAAGCCGCTTCGGGCATTCCGGCCAGGACCAAGCGGTGGGTCATAAGCTGTCGCCGCCACAGGTCGATGCAGACCTCGATCAAGCGATGCAGGTTCTTGTGGGGCTTATCATTGCCCACGTAGAGGATGTAGGCCCCCGGCAGGAGGCCCAGGGTTCGGCATCGTCGTTCGACTTCGTCGGCTCCGAGGGGGACCTTAAAGGCTGGATGGATGCCATTCGGGATGACGTGGATCCTGTCCGCCAGCCAAGGGAAGTAATGCAAGATCTGACGGGCCGCCGTCTGAGAGACGGTGACGATGCAGGCGGAGCGTTCGGCACTCCAGCCGATCAGCCATCGGGCTAAGCGGGCGACCCAAGGCCCGGCCCGGCGGGGCCAGACTTCCAAGAGGATGGCATCGTGCAGGGTCAAGACGACCGGGCACCGAAGTCCCATCGGAACGGGGAAATAGGGAGCATGGAACACGCAGGGCCCGTCGACGTGGCGTCGGACCCGCTGAGGGATTTCGACGTGGGTGCGCCATTCAAAGGGTCGAGCCCGAGTCCACTCCACCCGGACCGCAGGGCCCGTATCGGGGAGCAGGGACGCCAGCAAAGGCTGAGCTTCTACGGGGGCCAAGACGAGCCACTGAAGGGATGGCGGGGTCTGTCGCAGGAGAGCCGGCAGAAGGCCCTGGACGTGGGTACCGACCCCGTAATCTCGGATCTTTCGGGCGTCAAAGACGATCCAAGCCATCGTATCGGGTCCTGACAGGAGGTCCGGGGTGACATCTGGAGGTCCTCGGGAGGCTTAACGGGCCGACAGGGGATTCGTCAACCGCCACAGGACGAAAAGCCCGATGGCCGCCGAAAGGACCAGCTTGGTCAGGCTGACTTGGACATGGAAGGGTTCGACCCACCGGTACGCAAAAAACTCCTGCCATGCAGGTCCCAATCGGGACTCGGCCCAGCTCAGTCCCCACCAGGTGACGGCGGCGACCAACCCCGAAAAGCCCACGACGGTCGCCAGTCGGACCGTGTATATCAAGGTCCGCACGAGTAGATACAGGGCAGCGACGACGATCAAGCCGGCGATGAGCCACCCGACGTCTGCGTGATCCCAGCCATGCGTCACGGACCAGGCCTCCCTTCGGCCTCTGAAGTGGGCCTATACCACCAGGGGTCCTTTTCCGCCTCCGGACCCTCTTCAGGATAACCGACAGAGGCGCCGAGGGACAAGCGTGAACGAAGGAATCATCCTGCGGGATGCAAGACGAGATTACGAATGGCGGATTGGAGCGTCTCGCAGAGCCGTTCGATTCGTGAAAACCCGTATGGATTCAGCCTTTCCGACCTGCCGGGAAAGGCGATTTTTCAAACATTGGGCAGATAGGCAAGTCGGCAATCGGCAGGCGGGCAAGTCGGCCGATAGGCCCCTCGCTCATGGCTCATATGGGGACCTGGCACCTGGGGCTCGGGACCTTTTTGAGCGATGAAAAAGGCCGGCCCGACACTATTCTCACGAACCGAACGGCTCTGACAAGGAAGCCGTCAGGGGGTCGCCAAGAAGACGGCCGGGAACCCCCGAAGGCGGAACATCGGTGGGGTCGTCCCTTCTTTCGGGACTCGGAAGGCCAAGCGGATGGCATAGGCCCGTGGGAGTCCCCGGCCGTCACCCCGTGGCAGGTGCCAGGTCAGGTCCCGACCCTCCAAGTAAGCCGTCGTCCCCCAAAGCTTTTCCAAGATGGCCGTCGGAAGAAGGACGGTCCCGTCACTCGTCTCGACCTGAAAATCTGAAAGACCCTCTTTCCAGACGACCAGCGTCAGGTCCGCCTTTGCTTGGGGCGTCGGGGTCAGGATGAGCTCAAGCTCATAGGTCGAGCCCTCGGGCGACGAAGGCCGGGGGGCGGCCGTTTCATCCGCCAGAGGCTTCCAGGCGACGACCCGGAGCTTCCACCCCTCGGCCTCGACTTCGTCCTCGAGCCAGTAGCGGGACTGGCCCAGGACGTAGCGGTCGAACCAGGCCAGGACGCGGCGCATCTCGTCCAGCTTGTGTTGAGGCTCCCGCAGGCCGTGCTCCTCCCGGGGGTAGACGACGAACTCGACCGTCTTTTTCAGAAACTGGAGGGCCTGGTACATCTCCTTGGAGTTGCTGATAAACGTGTTGGGGTCTTCCTTGCCGTGAATGATCAGGACGGGCGTTTGGACGTTCTTGACATACAGGGCTGGGGAGTGCTTCAGGTAGGTCTCCAGGTCGTTCCAGTAGTAATCGCCCAGGTAGTCCGGTTCCC
>JAUQPV010000013.1 GCA_030550225.1 Acidobacteriota bacterium
ACCGCGTCACCGTCTGAAGCGGACAGTAGTCGGTCGCCGTACAGCCGCCCGTGATGCCCCGGTGCAACATCGTCTCCACCGGCTTGTAGTAGAACGCATTCGTCGCCACGTCGGCAAAGCTCGGCCCCATGTGGAGTGTCCACGTCTTGGGCACCACGGGCTGAACGCCCATTAGCGTCCACACGGGGCTCAGCGTCTCGTCGAACGTCACGTCCGCATGCCCCAAGCCGCTTCGGGTACCACTGAGCACGTAGCAGTCGTTCGTCGCACTGCAACTCCCGACAGTCGCCGGCGCGATCGACCCATAGTTGGCCGTGGGGTCTATCAGGCTCGCCGTAACTCCTGGCGGAGTGACCACGTTGGAGGCACCGCCCGTCACTGTGACAGCGGCCGTCTCGTTATTCATCCATGCAGGGGCCACCACGATGGCCTCGCCGCTGTCCCACACGCCGTTGTTGTTCGGGTCCTGCGGAATCGCCAGGGCCGCCGGGGATAGGGCACTCGGCGGGGCGCACACGTTGCACACTGGGGTGCTACACGTCACCTTCACGTTGTCGATGGCCCACCACCACTCGAAGTTGCCGTTGTAGTAGTGGAACCGAATCTGCACGTTCGGCTGACCCGCCGCCTGGGCCGTCAGGTCCACGACCTTCGTGTTGGGCGTCGGATACCCGTCTGAGGCCCCCTGGAGCTGAAGAACGTTCACCCACGTCGTCCCCCCGTCGGTGCTCACGTCCACGTCGGCCACCTCGTTCAGGCCGCCGCTCCACCACCGGAACTGGTTGCTGAACTCCAGGGTCACCTGGGCGCAACTGCTGGCGTTCAGCGATGGCGTGATCAACTGCTCGTCCTGCGTCGCTGACGTCCCCGCACAGTCCGAATCGACCATCGCCCAGGGGGCCGTAAAGGGCGGCCCGATACTGCGACCGCAGGGGTTCGCCGTCGTCCACGTCGCCGACGCCCCGCCCCCGCTCCCGCCGTCGATGACCGTCCACGTCGCCGGGATGCCTCCACTGAAGTCCTCATTCAACAAAGTGGTCGTTAAGACGGTCCCGAGCTGAATGGACAAGGGAAGCGATTGGGTCCCGTCCGTATGGGTCACGTCCAAAGTCATGGCATGGGTACTCAGGCAAGCGGCCGTGCCGCTGACGGTGAAGCCGAAGTGGTTATTCGAAGCGGCCGCCCCGCCCGGTGGGATATTGGGCCACGCCCCGCTGGGGTCCGTGATGGTGATGTCCGGCGAGGCCGTGCTGAGGAGGCCCGTGACATTCGTCAGGTTGCCGGGACCGACGTTCTGAAGCGTGGGAACCAGGACGACCGTCTCGCCCGGTTCGACAAGGCCGTTACCACTGCTCGGCCCACCGAAGGGACAGGAGTCCACGACCGTAAAGCCGGCCAGGCTGGCTTGCCCCAGGGCGTCCAGGGCAAAGTTCTGGTTCACGAAACCGCCGCCGGACGGACAGTTTACCGTCACGGTCGCCGAGTTCACATACCCGGCCGCCGACGCATAAGCGTCCCAAGTCCCTGGAACCAGCTTGATGGTGTACGTCCCCATCGCATTTGTCGTCGCCGAGTTGCCAAACCAGGTCGTCCCCGTCGGAGCGAACCAAACGACGGCGTTGGGGACCGGAGCGCCCGTGTCGAGGTTCGTCACCTTGCCCTGGACCGTACAGAACGAAACACCAGTACAGGCGGGGAACTTAAAAGCCCCAAACCGCGTGTGCCAGCAGGCCGTCGACGAACAGCCGGGTGGATTGGACGTCGTATAGTATTGATGGATGGGCCAGAAGGTACATTCGTCGGTCGGGTCGATGCTGATCATGCTGTAGTCGCCCCACCGGGAGGCCGTATGCGTCTGGGACGCCGAACCGGCCTGGAGGGTCGCCTCGGGGCCCAGGGTCCCTGGCGGGTCTCCAGGCTCCCGGCAGGCGTAACGGATACTCGGAAAGACGGTCGTGCTGGAGACACTGTAGCTCACGCAGAATCTTCCATCGATGTCGAAGGTCACACTGGCCATCCACCGGCTGTGGGTATCGGGCGGGTCGCCGGCGTAAGTGCCCTGGTCAGCAAGGGTAACAGCACCGGTCGTCGTATCGTAGTTCAGGATGTACCACCGGACGGCGGCTTGGTACTGACCGAGTGTCGTACACTGCGCCGGGGTCAGGCCCGGGGCACACACCGTGTGGTTGGCCCCGATGAAGACGTTACCTAGCCGGTTGCGGATGACGACCCGGTGCATGAGACGGTCCGAGATGGAGTCGAGGTAGGCGCTCGTAGAGACACCCGGTTGGGGGATGTCGTCCCGACCGGAGGGGTTCTGAGGATCAAAGGGAGCCACAGGAAGGGTCGCATCCAGGACAAAGTCAGCGGCCGACGGATTCGACCAGTCGATGATGAACTTGTAGACGTTCAGGGCGTCTGCCGGGGCACCGTACTCATCGGCAATCCATTCGAGGAAGATGCCCGGTGCCGGGTTACTACCGACGGGGATCGGGAGGGGTCCCTCG
The DNA here is from genome assembly GCA_030550225.1 of Acidobacteriota bacterium. Classification (GTDB taxonomy): domain Bacteria; phylum Acidobacteriota; class HRBIN11; order HRBIN11; family HRBIN11; genus HRBIN11. The sequence continues at coordinate 2,508 of JAUQPV010000013.1, forward strand.
ATGTCCGCCGCCAGGACGCCCCCGACCTGCGTCAGGTCCACGCCCGACGGAGGCGCGGCCATCACGCCGAAGTAGACCATCGCCGCCGTAGGGTCCCCGACGAGCATCTTGTTCCGCTCCAAGGCGACGACCGCCTGAGCGCAATAAACCAAGGGGCATTGCGTACCGGTGATATCGAACTCATGGGCCGTCATCCAGTACGTGTCGGGCCACCACACGGCATGGTGGGGATAGTCCATGAAAACGTGGGTGCCCGACCCCGGTGGAAAGTCCGGCCAGATGAATTCGTACACGTAGTAAGCACCCAAGGGATCGCCCGTCTGGGAGATGGCGATGCAGTGTCGGCTCGGCCCCGTATTGGCGGAGGCGTCTGCGACATAAAACTGAGACAGGAACCACCGGTCGGCAAACTGGTCGTACAGCACGATGACGTCGCCGTTGTTCGCCGAGGCACAGGGGCCTGTAAAGCCCGCTGAGGCAAAAATGGCGCTCAGGGGGAAGGGTGGCGATAGGGGCGCGCCGCTCTTGCTGTAAACCTTCATGACGAGGTTCACAAATTCCACGTAGTGAGCCGGGCCGACGTCGCCGTTGACGTCCGGCGGCAGGACTTGAAAGCCGATACCGCCCAAGATGTTGTCATAGTTGTTGAGGCCCTCAAAGGAGCCCGACGGCGGCGGGGCCGGGACCGCCGGTTGAACCGACGAGGCCGGCCCCCGAGAAGCCGAAGGGACCGATGAAGGCTTGTAGTGAGGCCGGAGTTGGTCTCGGGGGATCGGCAGGGGGAGCATTTCTTCCAGCTTCTGATGGAGTTGTCGCTCGGCCTCGGAAGGCGGCGAGACCAGCTCGGCCCAGTGTTCGGCGACCCACGAAGCCGGTCGGGAGACGCCACTCTGGGCCGGGCGGATGACCAGGGGCCCTCGCCGGGCATACTGGAGGGCCGGCATGGAGGTTTTTAAGATCGTGGGATGGAAATGGGCTCGAGAGAAAGCCGGTGGAATCCCCCAGCTCCCCACGAGGGAACCGACCACCAGCAGGCTCCAGAGGACCTGCCAAGGATATCCCGTCTTAGGCTTCATGACCCCCTCCTACAATGCGGCCTTCTAATGCGGTCTTCAGAGTAGATCTATCAAGAATCACTTGTCAAGTATCCAAGGCCGCTGACGGTTCCATTGTTTCAGGAGTTCGGCAGTTCGGGAATTCGGCCATTCGGGAGTTCAGTCGTCAGGAGTCCCAACAGGGGAATCCATCCATGCCCCAGGTAGACGGGTCGAGCCCGAAGTCGTAGGGCGACTGGCCGGTCGTCCCTACAGTTCCCGCCCAGCTTCCCACGTTGGCCGGCCGACCCGCCCCCAGGACCGAAGGCGAGCCAAGAGGCTTGGGACCCGCCTGCCCGTGGCGGCCACATGAAAGGCCAGGATGGTCGCCATGTCCAACAGAGTCCGGGACAAGAACAGGGTCCTCGAGAGCTCGGTCCGGCCGTTCCCCAGGAGGGTCACCGTGACGTCCGTCACGACCCCGGCGACGATGAGCAGGCCCAGGTCGGATAGGGACGCTACCCAGGGGTCGGAAGACCTCCGGTGGATCGAGAAAAGCCATCCGTAGAACCCCAAGAGGCCGAGAAGCCCCAGGCCCGAAGGATACAAGCGCCGGGTCCAGCCGGACCATAGTCGCAGGACAGGACTCCGGCGACCGACCGACGGGTCGTCGGGCCGATGGATGCCGTAGCGGACATGCCATCGACGAAGACAGGTAGCGGCATGGCTCCAGGCCCGGAGAAAGGCCTGGGGCTCCCGAAGGTAAACCCCCAGCGTGTATGCGAATTTCAACCGAGGCCAGAGGGCCGGCCAGCACCGGGCATAGTCCGGAAAGGGCGGAAACACGTGACCGACACAGACGGCGGCCGATTCCATCCGGAGACGGCGCAGGTGGACGTCGGGTCGCCGGGAAAAGAACAAGGCCCCGTCGAATAGGCTGGAATACCGGTAGAGGCCCTTCAAGGGCGCAGGATAGGAAGTCCAGACGCCCCAGACCGTCAGGGGAATGCAGGTCACATACAGGACGGCCGTCCACCCCCGATACCGGGACCGCCGCCAGGCCGGATAGACCCACGGGACGACCAAGAGGGCCCAGACAGCGTAACTCGGACGGATGGCCCCCAGGAGGGTGACGGCCAAGGTCAGGCCGAGGAAGCGGAGAGGTGTCGGACGACGTCGGACCCACCCGACGGCCCCCAGGACGCCCAGGAGGGCGAGGAAGGCCGGATACTCCCGATAGAAACTGTTCATGAAGGCGATATGGTGGGTATCGGACAGCATGAGGACGGCCGGGAGGCCGAGGGTGGCCATGCCCAGCAGGCCCTTCCATCCGGTCCCCAGGGCCTTCTCGACTCCGTTGAGGAGGCCCCAGAGGAGGACGACGAGGGCCAACCGGAAGGGAAAGGTCATGACGGGCAGGTAGATAATTTGACTCGAGTAGAATATTTTGTTCAAAATCCAGCCGGGGAGCCAAAGGAGCGGGGCCGACGAAAAAAACGTGGGAGACCTCGGCGGCGATGCTTCCCAATAGGGTAGGTAGTACCAGAAAAAACGCCGGGTCCAGGCCGGTGTGTGAGGCGGCGGGGCGTCCGCCTCAAAGCCGACGGGCTTCGAGACAAACCACGTCATGTAATCGGAAAAGTCGCCGTTATCGGCGACGCCGATGTCCATCTGGACTACGAGCAGAAAGATAAAGTAGATTAGCAGGCCATACTTAGCGGCGGCGACCATCGTGCCCCCCAAAGCGTATTGGATTGTATGGACTGATTGTACTGAGATAGAACTCTCCACTCGAAGGAGAACGGTGCCGGGGATGGGGAGCAGGCTCCGCCTCGACACCCAATTTGGGTAAGTCGATGAACTTGGTCGGTCATGTCCTGACCCAGGTCGGAGGGACGGGCCTAATTGTCGTGGCCGCTTACGGGGCCGGCTGGCCATGGCTTCGGCGTTTCCCCTTTCGGTCCCGGTCCGAGGCGTTTCTATGGACGGTCGCCCTTGGCCTCGGCCTATCGGGGACAGTGGGGTTTCTACTGGCCCTGGCCGGCGGTCTCTCCAGGGGTGTCTGGCGGGTCTATACGGGGGTCTGGGGGACCGTCGGGCTCATTGCGATGATTCGACTTATCCGGCAAGGCCGCCCGTCCGGTGGAGAGACGCCGCCTCCCCGGGGTCTGTGGGTCGGATGGGGTTTGCTGGGATCTCTATGGATGGTCCTTTACGTCAAGACCCTCTATCCCCCGACCCATTGGGACGCCACGGCTTACCACTTGGTCCTGGCTCGAGAGGCCTTGCGGAGCCATCACTTGCCGGTCATCCCCGACCTCGCCGTACCCGTCTTCCCGGTCTTGCACCACATATTGTTCTCATGGGCGATGGCCCTCAAGGGAGACACGTTGGCCCAGGCCATCGAGTGGGTCTCTCTGGGACTGGTCGCTGGGGTCCTGGGGACCTGGGGACGACGACCGGTCCTGGACTTGGCCCTCGCCGTCCTGTGGATGGCGGTCCCCATCGTCATGACGATGGGGACCTCCGCTTATGTCGATATCGGGGCGACGGCGTTGGCCTTCCTGGGTCTGGCGGCCCTGGCCCGATGGGAAGACCGGGGCGACGAGGGCTGGCTTCCCTTGGGCATGGCCCTCTTGGCGATGGCCGCCGGGACAAAGATGAACGTCCTACCGTGGTGGGCCTTGGGACTCTTATGGGCGTCCTGGATAGGCCTTCGACGAGGCATGGCCCGGTGGACGTTGACCCCGGTCGTGGCTTTAGGGATAGGTCTGGTCGTGCCCTGGTATGCGTGGATCGCTTACCACACCGGGAATCCCCTGTGGCCGGCGTGGCCGGGGGGACGCGAGCCCTGGCGAGATGCGGCCTTGTGGTTTCAGACGTATTGGCATCGGATCGTGGGCGTCCCGGGGGATTTCGGGTCGTTCCTCCAAATCCCGTGGATCATTACCTCTCAGCCGACTCGCCTGTACGCGGAGGCACCCTTCTCACCCCTGACGCCCCTCCTATGGGTAACCCCCATCGTCGCCATAGCCGACCGGTCCACGCGACGATGGACACTGTGGGCCTGGTACTTTGTGGGGACATGGTTTCTCAGTCATCGACAACTGCGACATCTCGTGCCGGTCATTCCGGTCCTCCACCGGGCTGTCGGGGAGGCCTTGGGATGGGGTACGGACCGGTGGAGAAGACTGAACCGGGTCGTGACGGGGATGGCCTGGGGAGCTATCGCCATCGGCGTCGGCTCCGGGCTGAGTGGGACGTTCCGCGACCTCCACGTCTGGGGCGTTCCACCGGCGACGGTCGAGGAGCGGGACGCGTTCCTGCGCCGGATGTATGCGGGCTATACGGGGGTCGAGTACATCAATCATCGGGCAGGTCCCTCGGACCGCGTCTACCTCATGAGCGGGAGCTACCTCCGCTACTACTTGAAGCCGGCGGTGAACGATCCCCACTCCATGGTCGGGAACCGGGTCGTGGCCCAGTACATGGAACCGGGGCAACCGACCACACTGAGCGACCGATGGACGGAGTGGTTGTTGGCCCAAGGCTTCGAGTGGGTCTTAGTCGGCCCGACCCCCGGACGGTGGGATATCCCCCTCTCGAATCCCTTCTGGAGCCGCTACCGGCTCGTCCATCTGCAGGTCGGGGTCTGGGTCTTTCGAAGGGTCCCCCGGCCTCTGAAAGTGGAATTCGTACCCCTGGGGTCAGCTGAGGGCTGCTATTCCGTAAGCTCGGACCGACCGCTCCAGCAAAGTTTACCGGTCCGGCCGGGGTCCCTCCTGGTGAGGTTTCGGGCCCGCGGGACGGACCTTCGGCGCTTTCGCTGGGAATGGGAGGGAGAAGGCTGGGGTCAGGGGACCCAATCGGTCCAAGTCCGTTCCCTGCCTCAGTACTACTCCTTCCTGGTTCCCGGTCCTGAGACGCCCACGGTCGGGCACTTCCGATGGCGCTTCGAGACGTACCCGCCCCTGATGCCCCAGCAACTGGAAGTATGCGATATAAAAGTTTATTTGCTACATCAGGTAGAAGAATCGTATCGGGACGACCCTTCCCACCGCCCGAGAAGCACGGTTTTTCAAAGTAGCTATCTCGGGCAGGTGGGCAGATCGGCAGGGGAGCTATTCGCTGTTCGCCATTCGCCGTCCGCTGTTTGCTTTTCTCAGAGGGCCGGAAAGAATGAGTCCATCGGGATTCTCACGAGCCAAACGGCTCTGCTGAGGAGAACAAGGCCTTGAAATGTGTCCTTATTATCGGCCTCTGGAAGGATGAGTCCTGGAGGACCGACTCCTGGCTGAGGGCCCTGATGAACGCCCTCCAAGAGGCCCCGGAATCCCTGAAGGTCGTCATGCCCGCATACACCTGTGACCCCACTACTTGCGAGGCCGATCTACGCGTCGTGTCGTTCCCTCACACCGACATCGACCGTCTTCTGACAGCCGTGGAGACGGCTGACGGGGTCCTTTTAGCGGGCGACCTCATCGACGCCGACACCTCCGGGCCGGGGACGTTTCTGACGTCCCAGCACAGGGGGCTTGTTTACGTGGCGGGCGTTTCCTGGCTGGCGGCTCAGGTGGGAATCCCCATCCTGCTGTATGCTGTCGGCGTGGCTCCGGACATCGGCGAGACGGGCCGCCGACTCCTCAGCGACGTATGCGAGGTCGCTTGGCGGATCACGGTCCGAGACGCCATTTCAAGACAAGTCCTTATCGACCTGGGGGCACCGTCTGAACGTGTCGAAGTCGTCACGGACATTCGACGTCTTGCGGCCGAAGCCTTAGAACTTCTGGTTTCAGCCCCATCCCCCTGGCCGCCCGGGGATCGACGTCAGGTCCTCGAGAGCGTCCGGCGTCGGTCTCGGGGTGAGTCCATCACCCCTGTCGTGGCTCGGTGGGTCGAAGACGAGGTTTCGAGACTGTCCATCCGGGCCGCCGCTTCGGCTCGGCGGGACCCATCCCTCGTCCGGGTCATCGCCCCCCAGTTTTTCGATCTTTCCGGCCAGCGAGTCATTTTCGGGGGGGCTGAACGCTATCTCATCGAGTTGACGGGCGTCTTGCGGGACCTGGGGGCCGACGTCGAGGTCGTGCAAATGGCGACTGGGAGCGAGTGGGAGCGGTCGGCCTTCGGCCTGCGGGTCGTCGGCATCCCGGCGGCCAACTTCTTTGAGATTGAACCGGCTCTCTATCGAGCCGGGGCATCCCGGCCGGCTCTGACGGTTCATCTGGCCTTCTGGACGGCGGGCCGTGTGACTCCGCCGCCGTCTATCGGCATCAGTCACGGCGTCTTCTGGGACCAGGCGTACTACCAGAGTCCCGAGCACGCCCGATACCACCGGGACCGAATCTTGGAGGCCATCGAAGCCCTGGACGTCCTGGTCTCCGTCGACGCCAACACGGTCAACTGGCTCCGGACGGTGTCTGTCCGCTTGGCCGAGAAATGCCTCCGCATACCGAACTTCGTCGACTTACGTCAATACCGCCCGAGCGCTCGGGACGACGACCGAAACGTCGTCGTCCTGTATCCCCGGCGCCTCGTCACCGACCGGGGCTTCTGGCTCATGGCCGAGGTCATCCCCTACCTCGTCCAGGACCACCCCGACCTTGTCGTCGAGTTGGTCGGGGACCACGCCGGAGAAGCCGAACGGCAGGAGGCGGAACGTCTGATGGCCCGATTCCCGGGACGGGTCCGATGGTGGACCGTGCCCTTCGACGAGATGCCTGACGTCTACCGGACGGCTGACATCGTCGTCCTCCCGACGCTCTATGCAGAAGGCACGTCCCTGGCCTGCCTGGAGGCGATGGCCTGCGGGAAGGCCGTCGTGGCGACCCGCGTCGGCGGACTTCCGGAGCTTATCATCGATGAATATAATGGCCTCCTGGTCGAGCCGACGGCCCCCGCCGTCCGAGGCGCCCTCGAACGCCTGATCGGGGACCCCGCCCTCCGGACACGGCTCGGTCGTCGGGCCGTCGAAACGGCCCGGGCCTTTGATATCGTTGATTGGCGGGCGCGGTGGCGAAATTTGCTCCGAACCTTCTGGGCGCCGACGGGACCTACCGTCTTGGCCTGATGGGCCGTAGGGAATCAGGAAGAACCAGGAAGGTCGGAGGAATTCAGGTCTTGGGCAGGGGATGACCGAACACACGTTCCTCCTGGAGGATAGCAAGGGCGGATCCCGAGCTGAACGGCCATGTCTGAGAAACATGACTTACAAGGAGAGGTAGCTCGCCTGCGGGCTCGGATTATGGAGCTGGAGGGCCTGATCGCCCGGCTACGAGTCGAAAGCGCTGAAAAACAGGTGGAGCTTCGTTTGGCGGTCGCCGACCTCCAGGCCCGACTGGCGGAAACAGAGGGTCGACTGGCGGAAAGGGACCGGATGCTGGCCGAAATCACGAATAGTAAAGCTTGGCTCCTGGTACGGTCGATTTGGTGGCTCCGACCCAAAATCGTTCCGACGGGGAGTTTGCGTCACCGGTTGTTGAGCCGGGTCTTTCGACTCACGTGGTCCTCCTTATCCCTGTGTCTACGGCTGACCCGAGGGATTCGACGTCGGTTGACCTCGACTGGGCGCAGTCTCTACGGCTTGGGGCGGTCTCTCTTACGGTCTCTTCTCCCGGCATCCTTCCGACGTTGGCTGAAATGGGTCGTCCTCCGGCGTCCGCCCTTCCCGACGCCGCCCCTCGAGGTCCGGCCGGAGACGGGCTGGACCCACGGGGCCCCTCCTCACTACGACGTCTTCGTCTGGCCTATCATCGACTGGGACTTTCGGCTTCAACGGCCTCAGCATATTGCCCGCCAGTTTGCCCGAAACGGCCATCGCGTTTTCTACGCGAAGACGACTTTTCATTCGGGCAGTGCCGGCGACGGCGCTCGGGTCCTCACGCGGGCGCTGGAGGCAAACGTCATCGAAATCCAGCTTCCGGGACCTTCCGATATGAGCGTCTACCGTCACCGTCCCGACGACGGGACGGTCGAACGGTGGGTCCAGGCCCTGGACGACTTGCGCTGGAAAGCCCACATCGCCGAGGCCGTTTGCATTGTCCAGCTCCCCTTCTGGCGGTCCTTGGCCGTCCGGCTCCGGGAACGCTTCGGCTGGAAGGTCGTCTACGACTGCATGGACAAGCACGCCGGCTTTTCGACCAACGAACCGACGATGCTCCAGGAAGAAGAAGACTTGGCCCGGGCCAGCGACCTCATCTTTGTTACGTCCCGCCGACTGCTCGAGGAGCAGGGTCGCTACAATCCGAACTGTCGGCTCGTCCCGAACGCCTGTGAGTTCGAACACTTCAGCGCCAGCCTGGCTCCATCGCCTCCGGCTCTGACGGGCCTGCGCCGGCCGGTCATCGGTTACTACGGGGCCATCTCCGAGTGGTTCGATACGGAGCTGGTCGCCGAGGTGGCCCGTCAGCGTCCGGACTGGAGCTTCGTCCTGGTCGGGAGCACCTTCGGGGCCGACCTGAAGCCCTTGCGGGGCCTGGCCAACGTCTACCTGACGGGAGAACAGCCCTACGACGTCCTCCCTGCCTATCTACATGCCTTTGACGTATGTACCATCCCCTTCCGTCTGAACGACCTGACGGAGGCGACGAATCCCGTCAAATTCTACGAGTACCTGAGCGCCGGCAAGCCCGTCGTCGCCGTTCCCCTTCCGGAACTCCTCGAATACGCCGAGGCGGGCCTCGTGTATATCGGCCGGGATGCCCGGGACTGGGTCGAAAAGATCGAACAGGCTCTCCAAGAGGACAACCCCGAGCGTCAAGAAGTGCGGCGGGCGTTCGCCCGTCAGAATACGTGGGAGGAACGATGGAGCCGCATCCGACCCGCCGTCGAGGCCCTGTACCCCCGGGTCAGTGTCGTCGTCCTGACATATAACAACTTGCACCTGACGAAACTCTGCATCGAGAGCCTGTTCCGGAATACCGTGTGGCCGAACTGGGAACTCATCGTCGTCGACAACGCCTCGACGGACGGGACGCCCGAATACCTCCGGGTGCTGGCGCGCCAGCACGAAAACGTTCGCATCATCTTGAACGACTGCAATGAAGGCTTCGCCCGGGGGAACAATCGCGGCCTCCAGGCGGCGACCGGCGAATACGTCGTCGTTCTGAATAACGATACCATCGTGACTCGGGGATGGGTCGGACGCTTCGTTCGGCACCTTCGACGCGACCCCCGCATCGGCCTCATCGGACCCGTGACGAATGCGATCGGCAACGAGGCCAAGATCGACGTCTCCTACTCGACCCTGGCCGAAATGGAGGCCTTCGCCGAGCAGCGGGCGCGGGCCTACGAGGGCCAGGTCTTCGACATCAAGGTCCTGGCGCTCTTTTGCGCGATGGTCCCACGACGGGTCCTGGATGAAGTCGGCCTCCTGGACGAACGCTTCGAGGTCGGCATGTTCGAAGACGACGACCTGGCCCTCCGGGTCCGACGAGCTGGCTACCGGGTCGTCTGCGCTGAAGACATTTTCGTCCATCACTTCCACGGGGCCGCCTTCCGTCATCTGGACCCTCGAGAATATCGGCGCATCTTCGAGCAAAACCGACGGAAGTTCGAGGAGAAGTGGGGCATCCCCTGGGAACCCCACCGATACCGAGGGCCGACGTGAGATCATCCGCGTCCGAGGCGGCGATCTGAAGCGAGCCCACCCTCCGGGCCGTCGGCATATCATGGGGCTTGACCCAGGTAGAGAATAAGGGTATAATTGGGGGATAGGAAGGTGGCGACACGAGTTTCTGGATAAGGCGGCTCGAGTCTCCGAGCCTGGGAAGGGGGTCGACGTCTCATCGTCGCCCCCTAATAAAAACCGGAATGGGCTACTCTAATAGGGCTAACAAAGGGAGGAGATTCTCATGAAGTTTACAAGAAAATTTCATTGGATATGGCTCCTGCCGGGGCTCCTGCTCCTGACCCCCCTGTTCCTGGGGCTTCAGCCTCGACCGAAAGCAGGCGATCCCCAAAACGATCCGAACTCGCTGTTTGAGCGGGTTCGGATCGGGAAAGGTAAACTTCCCGAATTCGGTTATCTCTTCCGGGAGAACCAAAAAGCGGAGCCGCAGTACGTTCCTGGCGAAGTCCTCGTACGCTTCCAGAAAGGCGTGTCCACCGCTCAGGTGCAAGCACTCCATCGTCAGCTGGGCACGACGGTCCTGCTGGAGTCCCGCATGGTCCCAGGACTCCAGTGGGTCAAACTACCCGTGAACCTCTCGGTCAAGCGGGCTATCGAGCTTTTCCAACAGAGCGGGTTGGTCCAATATGCCGAACCCAACTACATCGTGCACGTCTTACAGGCTTCGTACCCCAACGACCCCTTTGTCCAGATTAATCAAACCTCGACGTACCAATCGCAGTGTGACCCTGAGTCCCCGGACACGGATGGCAAGTCGTGGTTTACGTACGCCTGGGACCTGCAGATGGCGACGCCGTGCACTTACGTAGACCCATTCCTTTGCCCCAGCGGCTACGGTTGCGGCGGGAACAACGCGAGTCGCCCCGACCTCGGCGTGCTCCCCTGCAATGACCCCCTAAAGTGTTTTGCTCCCCTCGAACCGCAGGGTGCCTGGACCCACGTCTCCCAGACGACGACTCAGGACGTCCTCGTGATGGTCATCGACACGGGCGTCGACTACACGCACGTCGATGTGGCGGCCAACGTGTGGGTCAACCCGGGCGAGGTCCCGGGCAATGGCTTGGATGATGATAACGACGGCATTGTCGACGACGTCCACGGGATCCGCACGATCGGTGCCGGCGGTGAGGGACCCGGATGCGGCAGTGCGAATTTCGGTGACCCCATGGACGACTTCGGACACGGCACCCACGTGTCCAGTACGATCGCCGCGCGGGCCAACAACCTTGCCGGCCTCGTCGGCATGGGGGGCCTTCCGAACCGGGTCAAGATCGTCGGATGCAAATTTCTCGACAGCTCGGGCACGGGCACGACGGCCGACGCCATCAAGTGCTTTGAGTACGCTTACTACTTAAAGGTGAACCGGGGCTTCAACTTGGTGGCGACGAGCAACAGTTGGGGCGGCGGTGGATTTTCGTGGGCCCTCTATGACGCCATTGCGGCGAACCGGGACGCCGGCATCCTGGCCGTCTTTGCGGCCGGTAACGATGCCTCAGACAACGATACCACGGACAGCTTCCCGTCTAACTATGACCTGGACAACCTCATCGCCGTCGGCTCGATGAACCAGCACGACTGCGCCTCGGGCTTCTCCAACTGGGGCGGTCGGAGTGTGGACATCTTTGCGCCGGGGAGCCTCATCGTAGGGGCCTGTCCGTGGCCGCTCATCGGGATGTGCTCGGGTGACCCCAACTTCCAGTACGTATACGCCTCCGGCACCTCGATGGCGACGCCCCACGTGACGGGCCTGGCGGCCCTCCTGAAGGCGGTCAACCCGAATCTCCAGTGGTGGCAGATCCGGAACATCATCCTGACGACGGGCGTGGCTTCGACGAGGACGGATGCCGCCTGTAGCGCCGTGGGCGGTAGCGGGGATGACGTGGATGGCGGGACATTCCAATCCTACACGGGCGATGGGACCCCGGCTGGAAAAAAGTCCGTCACCGATAAGCGGATCAACGCCCTCCGGGCGGCCCAAGTGGCGGCCGCCGGGTCGGGTCCCGGCGACTACGACCTGCAGGCCCGAATCTGGCCTTACGGGATGGGCCCCTTCAGCGCCACGCAGGGGCATCCCTTCGTCATGAAGGTCATCAACGTCAACGGCTGGAACGTCGGGGCGGCCGGTAGCGTGACGGCTACCATCAATCCGGGCGGCTGTACCGTAACCTTCGTGGATGACGGAACCTATCCGGACCAGGTCGCCGGCGACGGCATCTTCGTCGGTTCGTTCGACTTTACCACTGCACCCTGCAACAGCGTGCCTCAGACTTACACGATCACGATCCAGGTGAATGCCACGACGATCGAGACCTTAACGGTGAATGTGGCGGCGCCCGGTGCTACTTATACGGTCGGCCCTGGCACGGCCCCGATGACGACCGACGTGTGTTCTACGGGGACCGTCGTCTTGAGCGGTAGCGACGACGGCGAGGCCAACTTCACGACGGTCGGAGCCTATCCCTTTGCCGGCGCGCTTTACACCCAATGGCGGGCGGGCAACAACGGGGCGCTCTTAGCCGGCGTGACGACAGGCGATGTACCGTTCACTAATGCCCCCTTGCCGACGGCGTCTTTCGATAAAGCCCTGGCCATTTACTGGGACGACCTGTACGGTCTGGGCACGCCGACGGGAACGGTCGTGTATGAAGAGGTCCCCGCTGGTGATGCCCGCAACACGACTGGTGAAAACCTGTTGGTCGTCGCTTGGTGCAATCAGGCTCACTATAGCTTCGGCGGACCTGACCGGTGGACCCTCCAGTTAGCGATCGGCCAAACGACCGGCAGCATCTGGTATCAGTACTTTGACACGACAGGACAGGACCCGAGCGTCGATGCTTGTGCTAGTGCCACGGTCGGGGTCCAGACGTCGCCGACGGCGGCTACCCAGTACAGTTTCAATAGCCCGTCCTGTCCGGACGGGACAGTCCTCAAGTTCACGCCGGTCTCGGGAGCGGTCGGCATCCTCCAGATCGTGCCGTCTCCCCTGAACTTTGCCTTTGTGGCAGTCGGCCAGTCCAAGACGCTCCCGGTCCATATCCGGAATGTAGGCACTGCGCCATTCGACGTGACCTCGGTCGGGCCCTCGCCGAATCCGGACTTTACCGCGAGTTGTCCGCCGACGCCCTTTACGGTCAACCCGGGCGGCGAAGTCCTCTGCCAGGTGACCTTCACGCCGTCGGTCGGAGGGTCTCAGTCAGTGGGCATCCCAGTCACGACGGATACGGCGGGTGACGGTTCCATCAACGCCCAGGGCACGGGCGTGGGGCCGTACCCTGACATCCACATGCCGACGACGACCCTCGACTTCGGGACCGTCGTCTGGGGGCACACGCAGACGCAGAATCTCCTGGTGAAAAACTTCGGGATGGCCAACCTCATTATCAGCGCTGTGGACAACAGCCTGGCGCCCTCGGTGAATGTCACGACCCCGCTCCCGTTGGCGATTGCGCCAGCCAGCAGTGACGTGCTTGGGTTCTCCTGGAACTCGGCGAACGGCTGTGTCGACTCCACGGTCGGCGTCGTGAGCAACGACCCGGACGAGCCCAACGTGCAGGTGCGCGTCCTCGGGCGAACGAGCATCGTCGATGTCGTGTCGGGAGTCGACTACTACGTCCAGCGGTTGATCTCGAATCAGATCACCGGCGGCTGTGGCACAGAGGCCAGCGTTTACGGTACGGACCTGAACGGTGACGGGGATACGACGGACCTGGTGTACTGTCCGACTCAGCCCGTCAACCGGGCCCAGATGGCCATCTTCATCAGCCGGGCGGTGTTGGGAACAGACCCGCCGGCGGTGGGGAGCGGTCCGGCCGGGAGCTGGGACTGCACGGACAACGCGCCGAATCACTTCACGGACGTGCCCGACACGGTATTCTACTGTCCGCATGCGCACTGGATGTGGGCGAACAACGTCACGGGTGGGTGCACGATGACTCAGTACTGTCCGCTTCAGACGGTGACGCGGTCGCAGATGGCCATCTTCATCAGCCGGGCGGTGTTGGGAACAGACCCGCCGGCGGTGGGGAGCGGTCCGGCCGGGAGCTGGGACTGCACGGACAACGCGCCGAATCACTTCACGGACGTGCCCGACACGGTATTCTACTGTCCGCATGCGCACTGGATGTGGGCGAACAACGTCACGGGTGGGTGCACGGCGACGACTTACTGTCCATTGAATCTTGTCTCACGGGACCAAATGGCTATCTTCATCCAGCGGGCCTTTGCCCTGCAGTGCCGGTAGACGGAACCCCCTGAACTCCTAACCTCCGCGGTGGGGGACTCTCCAGTCCCCCACCGCTTTGCCCACCGGTCGAGAAGGATGATTTTTTAGGCAAGCGACGGTGTGGGTCTTGGGGGCGATGATACATCCCGCATGGGCACCGCATCGGATACCGGTATGTGGCCTATTTTATGGGAAGGGAAGGGTATCGTCGTCTATACCTACGGGATCCTTTACCTGATAGGATTTATCCTAAGCTACTTCATCTTTCGCAACCGTCTGATTCGGCAGGGTCTTTCGGCGGGCGACGTCTCTGTCCTTTACGGCACGACGGTCGCCGCCGGTCTCATCGGCGCCCGGGTCCTTCACGTCCTCGTCACGCCCCGGCCGGACTGGATGGAAGTCCGTCTCAGCCGGGTCCTGCAGACAGGGGGAATGTACTACGGGGGCCTCTTATTTGGGTTTGCCACGCTGGTGGCAGTGGCTTACTGGCGTCACCGGCGAGTACGGCCGGTCTTGGATGCCGTCGCTCCGGCTCTGGCGGGCGGTCATGCCCTTGGGCGGCTCGGCTGTCTCACGGCCGGCTGTTGCTGGGGACGTCCGACGAATTTGCCGTGGGGCGTCGTATTTACCCATCCCCTGGCCCAGGCTGCTAACGGAACCCCCTTGCGGGTTCGCCTCCATCCCGTCCAGGTGTATGAAGCCCTCCTGGAGAGCGGATTGGCTCTCCTGCTCCTTCGATTGGGAAGGACGTCCTGGTCGGAAACCGGCGGGCTTTGGGGCCTCTACCTGGTGGGCTATGGGGCCCTCCGGCTCGCGATGGAGCGCCTGCGCGGAGTCCCCAAGCCGGTCGTCTGGGGCCCATGGAGTGTCAATGACCTGATATCGGTCGGGCTGATCGGGGTCGGGCTGGTCTTCTTGGAACGCGCCTGGCGGATGCGGAAGAAGTAATGCTTTCCCGATGCGCACGTTTGGGTCCTGAGCGCAGGCCCTGTCTTGCGTCGATGGAATTCGGCCGGGTTAGGCTGGCAGGAACCGGCAGAGGACATGGCGCCAGGCCTGTCGCCACCGGTCGACGGAGAAGGCCGTTGCCGTCTCCCGGGCCCGGGCCCCGAGACGGGCCCGCAGGTCCGGGTCCTCGATCAGGCGCTCCAGGGCCGCCTGTAAGGCATCCGCTCGGGGGGTGACTAGGAGACCGTTGTAGCCGTCGAGGATCAAATCCGTCAGGCCTCCGACGGGGGTGGCGATGACGGCATTGCCGCAAGCCATCGCCTCCAGGCAAGCCAGGGACGTACCCTCGGCGAAACGGGTCGGCAAGACCGTGATGTCGGCGGCCCAGTAAGCCTCAGGCATGCGCTCAAAGGGAAGGACCTGCCAGCGGACCCGGCCGGGGTGGGCCTCGGCCAGGGCCTCGACGGTCTGGCGCTCCTGCGGGGTATGAGCCTGCCCGACAAAGGAGACGGCGACGTGGGGGTACTTGGCGAGGATCCGGGGAACGATAGCCGCTAAGAGGTCGAACCCCCGGGGCGGGTAGAGGCGGCGGGGGTAGAGGATGACGACAGAAGCGTCGTCCTTTGGCCAGTCAGGGGGGCGGGGACGGAAGACGTCGGGGTCGACAAAGTTGGGGATATAGACGATTCGGTCGGCCAAGGGGTAAGCGACGGTCCGGACCCACTGGATCGTAGGGGTGTCGACGGAGACAAGGCAGTCCAGGTTTCGAATACAATTCATTATTTTGCTTATATTTTCCATAATCTGACTGGTCGAGCCTTGGAAGCGGGGGTCGTCCCAGAAGACGCCGTGGCTGATGCCGATAGAGGGCCGAAAGCACGCCGGGGCCGCCAGCGAAAAGTCCAGGTAGATCGTCAAGTCGGGCGGTTCGACCCGCCGGTGAAGGACCTCGTTGATCGTCACGTTCAGCGCTCCCGTCTGGCCGCCTGTGTCAAGGCCGTAGACGGGAATGTCGTAAAAGTACCGGAACCAGTCCCCCTGGGCCGATTGATAGATTTCGACCTCATAGCCCATCTCTCGGATGAGAGCCGTCAGCTCGACCAAGTACCGCTCGGCCCCGCCGAGGTAGACGGTCTGGCCCGTCGGATCAAAGGGAGAGTATGCCATAATGTAAACTTTGCGGGTCGACCGAGAACGGGGATCGGCGGGGTCAGGGGATCGGGGGGTCAGCTCGGCCAGCCCGGCCGGGGTCTCAGGAGTCGACGGGACAGGGGTAGCTTCGGCGACCGATGGCACCGGAGCCGGAGCGGTCTGCCACCGGAGACGGGACACGAGGCGTCGTCCATAGTAGCGGATTCGGTCGGTCATCCGCCAGTACATCGAAAGAAGGCGAAAGCCCCGGGTTTGTTGAATAGAAGCCCATCGGCAGAGCTCTTCCCGGAATCGGTCGAGTTCTGCCTGGATCCGCGCCCGCTCGACGGCCGCAGCGTCGCTCGCTTCTGAGGTTGGGGGTGACTCCGGGTGCACAGGACGGGTCAGGTATTGCCGAACCCACCGGGCCCAGACGGGGGACAGGGGGTGACGGACAGGCAGGTCTCCCTGCAAGGCACTCCGGACCATCTCGAGGTGGAGGGCCGTCCGCTGGACCGCCGTCTGCCGATATGCATCGGCCCGACGGCGGAAGGCCTCTGGCCGCTCCAAGACCTTAAGAATCGTTTGCTCGAGGACGTCCCGCCGGAGGTCCCCCAGGCCGAAGCAAAATTCGTCTAAGTCGGCGTCGACCATCAAGTGACGGACCTTAGGGTCGTAGGCCAGGCTGATGCAAGGCACGCCGTGGCGGAGCGCCAGGACGGCGGCGTGGAGTCGCATGGCAACAAGGACGTCGCAGGCGCCGACCAGGGCATCGGCCTGACGGGGCGGCAGGTATCGTTCGATGACCCGGACGTCCCGGGCGTCTCGCATGAGCCGGCCGACTGCGCGAGCCGCTTCCACATCGTCGGTAGGCGGGTGCACGGGATAGGCCTGGAGGGGTAAGAACAGGACGGTCCCGCCCGTACGACGGGCGACCCCCTGGAGAGCCTGCGCCAGTTCAGGGAGCCATTGGTCGGCTGGTGGGTACCCCGGCCAGTTCCGGACAGCGACCCCGATCAGGGGTCGAGTCACCGGCGGCGTCAGGGCCTCATCCAGGCCGGGATGCTTTCCGGCGGGGGCGACGGGCAAGCGGAAGACCGGGTCAGCCGTGACGGCGACCCGTTCTGGCTCCGGAAAGCCGGCCGACCGGAGGACCTCCCGGGAGCCGGTGTCCCGAACGGTAATGGCGTCGGCCCACGACAAGACCTCCCGGACGTAAGCTCGTCCGGTCTCAGTCCGCAGGGGGCCGATGCCGACGCCGGTCACGACGCAGGGCCGCTCGAACAGTTTGGCCAGTCCAATAAGGCTTAAGTAGTACATCGGGCCGACCCAGGCTGGCGCTTTCAGGAAGGCTTCGGGCTCCATGGCCCAGTAGTCATGGAAGAGGCCACCGCCGGCGACGACCAGGAGGTCGGCGGACGCGATAGCCTCGACGGTCTTAGGCCAGTCCCGCCAATGGATAAAGGCGACGCCGGGGAACCTCTCCCGCAGGTAGGCATCGTCCCCGCCGAGGACGACGACGGCCACGTCCTCCAGATAAGTCGTCAGGTCGTGGAGCCACACTTCCAGGATAGCGTCGTCCCCCACGTTTCGGAAGCCAAAACATCCAACCAGGGCGACCCATCGGCTCATCGACAGACCCTCCCGTGGTCATTTCCTTGCCGAGAACCCTCCGTCGTCCCTGAGTTCGAGTCGCAAAGGCCGCTGGCTTCGGAACGGTCCCGATCATCTTAGAGGATTCCTATCTCCGGGCCACAACCGGTATAATATCCTATGTCCACTCCTCTCGCGCTTTCATCCTTAGCAGGGCCACTCGGGGGCGACCGATGACCGAGAGAAGCGACCTGTCCAGGCGAGAGATAGCGGTCCTGGGTGTCCTTCTGCTGGCCGCCTTGGGCGCGCGTCTCTACGCCCTCGACGTGCCCGGTCCATACGGGGACGAAATGACTCGGGTCCTGCCTGCCTTTCAACTGGCGTGGGGACATCCCCCAGCAGCCTATGACGTCTATGTCCTGGGCCGGTGGGTCCCGGTCGCCGCCGGCGAGTACGACGGCGCGTTCCCGATCTACGTCCATGCCCTTTTATTCCCCTTTACGAAATCCAAGTGGTTCCTGTTCCGGGTCGTCGACGTGGGTTACGCCCTGGCCTTCATCGTCTTCACCTACCTCTTCGCCCGAGACTTCTTCGGTCGGGCGCTGGCCTGGAGGGCCGCCCTCCTGGCGACCTCCATGCCCGCCCTCGTCTTCTACAGTCAGGTCGGCGAACACGTCATCTTCTTGCGAACCGCCCTGGCCAGTGCCCTGCTGTTCTGCTTCTACCGGTGGTGGCAGACGGACCGCTGGGGCTACTTCTATGCCGGCTGTGCGACTCTCGGCGTGGGCTTGAGCACCCGCCTGGAAATCGTGTGGTGGCCGATCGCCCTAACGGCTTATTTTCTGGTCGCTCACCACCCCGGCCTGCGGCGCCTGGTCCAGCGCCTGAAGGCCCGACTGGGGCGGACGTTCGTCGGTCTCGGATACTTCTTGCTGGGGGCCGGCCCCTTCATCATTTACAACATCGCCTATCCGTACATTACATTTAAATTTGTTATGAAAAATTTTATCCAGACCCAGTGGGGCCACAGCAACCTGACCCTCCAGACCAACCTCTGGAAGCGCTTGCGGGACCTGGCCGCCCTCCTCAGCGGAGCCGATGGGTCGAACTTCGGCGTGCCGGGCCTGGCGTTTCAAAACGACACCTGGCCCTTCGTCTTCTTTATAGGGACGGCCCTCCTGACGGTTCACGTGGCAGTCCGGCGCTGGCAAGGCCACCCAGACCGCCGAGTCGAGTTCCTGCTTCTCACGATAGGCCTGATGCTGGGCCTCAGCACCTTTACCGTCTCGGGCCTGCGCCCGATGCATCTGCTGATGATCATGCCCATCCCTGTATTACTGGTCGTCCGGGCCTTAGACCTGCTTCGGGGGCGGTGGGCCGTCGTCGGCCTTCTCCTTCTGGCCGTCTTGGTCGTCGGGGATCTGGGGACAGACCTCCGCTACTACCGAGCCCTCATCGAGACCCGGGGCATCGGCCTCTACTCTTCCGGGATCCATGACTTGGTCCGGTACTTACGGGAGAGGGGCGTGCGGTCGGTCGTCGCCTGCGATTGGCGGCTCCTCCACCTCGTTCAGTTCCTCTCCCGGGGGGAGATCAGGGGAGAAGAGATTTTCGGCTACGAATTAGGCTACGAGGGAGTCCCGGCGTCTTTCTACCGTCACTTAGAAGCCGCCCTGCGAGACCCCCAGCACGTCTACCTGTTTTATGCACCCCGTTACGAGCAATTCAAGCGCCATCAGGCCTTTCTGAAATACGTTCAAGCCAAGGGTTTGGCACACGAACGTCATGTCCTGTACGACCGGAATGGTCCAATTTACTACGTCTACTGGATTCGCGAACCCCAGGGGAAGGTCTTGTCAGTTGACTTAGAACTCGTCTCAAAACTCCTAGGGTGTTAGGATATCGCCCGGAATCCCTTCCCTTGGATGGGGGTGAAGATGGAATTCCGGGAGCTGAGTGATGAGCAGTGGACTTTCATCGAACCCCTGTTGCC
>JAUQPV010000238.1 GCA_030550225.1 Acidobacteriota bacterium
GCTGTTGACCTACATGATGCAGAACCCCCACGTCATCGACCAGGCCCTTCGATTGATCCTGATCAGTCGGGATTTGGAGCGGGTCGCCGACCTGTCGACGAACATCGCCGAAGACGTCGTCTACATGGTTGCCGGGATCACGATCAAGCACCACGCTCAGGAGAAGGCGGCTCAGACGTCCACGACGTAAGTCGCTCGCCAACGGCCGTCGGCGTCTTGCCATACCTGGAGACGGTAATACGTGACGGCCTTGATCTCCCGTTCCAGGGGCTCCCGCCTGATGTCGAACTGGCCCCCGCGCAAGACCGCTCGGAGGCGTCGGGAAGAGAGTTCGTAAAAGACCCGTTCGGGATAAACCTCGTGGTGCGTGCTCTGGTAATAGAGAAGCTCGCTCAGAAAGTCCTTTAGCAGGATTTCGACGTCGGGTGCCTCCAGGGTGATTTCCCGCTGGGTCGGCTGGACGATCGTGAAGTGATGCCGGAGTAGGTCATAGAGGCCGTCGGCGGCCGCCTGGAAGAGGTCTTCCAGGGTGGCGCCCCAGGCCTGGATGCCCATCTCGCCTTCATGTTCGATCCACTCGAAGCCCCGCTGACCCATGGCGACCGACGGAGAGGCCCACGTCCAAGATGTGGGATGCAAGATACAAGATGCGGGAGGAGGGATGCAAGGTAGGGGTACCGGGTCTCGGATGCCGGGTCCCAGCGAGGGTCAGCGTCGGGAGTTGGGCGTTCCGATAGGCATTGCGAATACGCCTTGGGTTTGCGGGCCTTGAAGACCTCTTATAGAATACCCTAACTGCTGTCGCCCCGTTAGGACAGTGGCAAAAGGTTCTTGGCTGATCGCGGTCAGCCGAATCTGAATGGACCGCCCCCGCCCGGGAATGTTTCGTTTGGAGGCTTTGATGCGGATCGCCGCTGGGACATGGATAGCCCTTGGGCTCCTCATGACCGCCCCCGGGTCCATGTTCGCGACACCAGGAGGTCGAATGATGCAGGAACGACCGAACGCCGTGACTCTGCGGGGGACCCCCCTCACGCTGATCGGTCCCGAACTCAAGGTCGGTGACAAGGCACCCGACTTCCGACTCATGAACACGAGCCTTCAGCCGGTCACGCTGAAGGACTTCGCCGGCAAGATCAAAATCCTGAGTAGCGTGCCATCCCTGGATACAGACGTGTGCAGTCGGGAAACTCAGAGGTTCAATCAACTGGCGGCTCAGATAGGCGATGATGTCGTCATCCTGACCGTCAGCATGGACCTGCCCTTTGCGCAGAAGCGTTGGTGCGGCGCCCACGGTGTGGACCGTGTGATCACGCTATCGGACTATCTGGACCACTCCTTCGGCCTGAACTACGGCGTGCGGATCAAGGAGCTGGGCCTGCTGGCCCGGGTCGTCTTTATCCTGGACCAGAAGGACGTCATCCGATACGTCCAACGGGTTCCTGAGATTGCCCAGGAGCCGGACTACGAGGACGTCCTCCGGGCCCTGAAGGCCCTCCAAGGCTCATGAATTTTTCGGTGTTCGGGGTGGGGTGCTGGGTTCAGGCCTCTGCCCCGCCGGCTTCCTCGTTCCTGGGGCGAGGGACATGGTGAGGAGACCCAAAAATCAAAGCATGGAGTGCCGAGTGTTCGGCCTCTCTCACGACCCATACCGAACGTCCGATACCCAGCACCGAGATTTTAAACGGCGTATGCGTAGACTTCCGATCGTCGGGTCTTTGATCTTGGCCCTGGGGGGGTGGCTCGGGACCTCACCCCTGACGTCAGCGGATCGGCCGGTCGGCGAGCTCCGCATCGGGGTCTTGCTGTCGCTGAGCGGGCGCAATCAAGGCGTCGGCCAGGCCATGAGGGGGGCCATCGAGCAGGCCGTGCGGGATGCGGCCGGCCGGATCCCCCGCCTACCGTCCATCCGGCTGGAGTTTGGGGACGATCAGGGCACGGCCCGTCAGGCTTCCAGCGAGACCCAGCGGCTGGCTCAGACGGCGGGGGTCTCCATCGTCTTGGGCGGCTCGGGCTCCAACCAGGCCTTGGCGATGGCTCAGGTGTGTGTACGTCTGAACCTGCTATGTTTGACGCCCTCGGCGACGCACACCCAGCTTGAGCGGATGAGTCCCCTGGTCTTTCGATTCCTGCCATCCAACGAAGCGATGGCCGCCTTTTTGGCCCGCGTAGCCATCCAGGACCTGGCGCTTCAGGAGGTGGCCCTCCTGACAAACGTAAGCAACGCCTTCAGCACGGACCTGGCCCGGGCCTTCCGGAAGCACTATGAGTCGGCCGGGGGTCGGGTCGTCCAAGAGGTCACCTACGATGCCGAGACACCGCCAGGTACGGTCCTGGCCCGGGCGGGCACGGTCCCGGTCGTGTTCTTACCCGACAACCAGAACATGACCGTCCCGATCGTGACCGTCTGGGCCCAGAAGGCACCGTCTCGTCCCGTCTTTCTGGGGCCAGATTCCTGGTCGATTCCCGAGGTCTGGACTTTATTCCGACGGTACAGCCTGACAGCTTATTACGTGACGTACTATGACCCCACGGCACCAGCTTGGCAGGACTTTGCCCGGCGTCTGCGTAAGAAGCCGGAGGAAGTCAGCGCCTTTGAGGGCGCCGCTTACGACAGTATGACCCTCTTGTTGGAAGCCATCGCTCGGGCCGAATCGCCGACCCCGGCCGCCGTGGCGAAAGTCTTGAGTCAGATATCCCTGGAGGGCGTGACCGGTCGGGTCCGGTTCCGGGGTTCCCAGTCGGCCGACCACGAACTTTTCGTCCTTCAGGTCCTGCCCGATCGCTTGCGGGTTGTCGCTTCCTCTGCGCGAGGCAAGTGACGAGCCATCGGCTTGAGCAGGTCGGCAGACGAAAAGGGTCCCATCGGCGCAAAGACCCTGAGGATGTCCCGATGAAGCTTTCGGTCATCGTCCCGGTCTATAACGAGGTCGATACGATCGCTGAAGTCCTTCGGCGCGTCCGGGAAGTCCCCGTCGAGAAGGAGGTCGTCGTCGTCGATGACGGCTCCCAGGACGGGACCCGGGAGTGGCTTCAGCGTTATCAGGCACCCGATACCCGGGTCGTCTTCCACGACCGGAATCGGGGGAAGGGAGCCGCCATCCGGACAGGCCTCCGGCATGTCACGGGCGATGTCATCCTTATTCAGGACGCCGACCTGGAACTCGACCCTGCTGAGTATCCCGTCCTGCTGGAACCTATCCGCCGCGGGGAGACCCAGGTCGTGTTCGGGTCCCGCTTTCTGCGGCGCCCCGAGCGGGTCTGGTGGGCGACGTATCTGGCCAATCGTATCCTGACGTGGTTGACGAATCGATTGTATCGTGTCCGTCTGACGGACATGATGACATGCTACAAGGTCTTTACTCGGGACGTGGCCCAGAGTCTCCAGCTGGTCAGTGACCGGTTTGAGATCGAGCCCGAGCTGACGGCCAAGATCCTCCGGGGCGGGTGGTCGATTCGGGAGGTCCCCGTGAGCTATCGGCCCCGGGTCTACGCGCAGGGGAAGAAAATTCGCGTGCGGGACTTTTTCCGGGTCGTCCGGGCCCTTTGGCGGTTCCGGCATTTTGAGCCAGCCCAGCCCGAGGCGGCCCGCCGGGCGGGCGTCTCCTCTACACTTTGATGCGCTTGATCTGGTCCAGTAGAGTCCGGACGACGTCCCGGCCTTTGAGTTTGATGACCTCTCGGACCATCTGGACGATGGCTTCCTGGACGGCTTGCAGGCCCTGGCCATCTTGGACGGCCGCTCGGGCTTTCAGGTAGTACGTCTCCACGATGGGGGCGCAGTCGGGCCCCAAGACTTCCAGGCTGACGTGGCGCACCCGGTCGAGGTAGGTCAAGAGCCGCTCATGACGAGTAGCCGGAGTCACGCCCGAAGCTTGCATGTCGGAAGAGACTTCCGAACGGATGACGCCCGTATCCTCCACGGCAGGTGGAGGCGACAGGGGCGGCCCCGACGCTGGTTCTTTTAGAGATACCAGGTTGTGCGTGATAAGACCATACAGGATTTTCGAAGTATCGAAGAGGCTTAAGCCGCAAACCTGGGCCAACTCCCGGATCGTCTTTTGGCCGTCGATACGGGCCAGGACCATCCATTCGCCTGTATTCAACTGGACATGGCTCCGGCCCTGCGGCAGCGAAGGCACGATTTCAGGGATCATGTCCATCGAGGGGATCTTCCGAGAGAGGATGCGCCACTCATCGATCCGACGGGCGGCCTCCATGAAGAGGGTCGTGTTACTCCGTTGGACCGTCACGCGAGGGGGGCGGACCTCCGGCTGAAACAGGAACTCGCCCTCGTTCCAGATGGCCATCTCGTAGACAGCGTCTTCGCCCTGGAGGTCCCCGACCTCGGCGTGCACGATCTGGCCTTCCTGTAAATAGATGCGTCCCTCGGTCGTGCCTCGACGGAGCAGGAACATCCCCGTCTTCCCGGCCGTGCTGACTAATTGGACGATGTCTGGCAGTTGAATGTCCTTTAAAGAACCCTGCAGGCTCATCGATGACCCATCAAAGCCCTTGCACCCCTGCGGCCCCCAATGTAGTGCCGGGG
>JAUQPV010000239.1 GCA_030550225.1 Acidobacteriota bacterium
GGTTTCAGACAGCCGTCGATAATTTCGAACTGGCACGGATGCTTCGCCAGGGACGGCATTACTGGGCCGCTTGTTTTCACGCCCAGCAAGCCGCAGAAATGGCCCTAAAGGCCATCTTGATCGCTGGCTCCGACCGACAGGACGGACCTGCGGCTATCAATGACGGCCGGTAGAAACGTTGGCGTCCCCGCTTTTCCTATGGCTCTACTTGCCCATCGGCCGACCTGCCTGTCGGTCTGGCCTCTCGTCCTTTCAACCATCGGTCGAACCACTCCAGGTTGTGGCGCATGACGGCCCGAAGCAGACGGGGCTCCTCGATGGCGTGACCCTGCCGGGGATAGAGGACAAACTGAACGGGCACGCCCCGCATTTTCAGGGCCGTGTACAACTCCCACGACTGGAGGGTCGGCACCCGCAGGTCCTGGTCACCGTGCTGGATCAGCGTCGGCGTCTTCACCCGCTCGACGTGATAGAGGGCCGACCGCTCTAAGTAAATGGCCTTATCCTCCCACGGGGGCTTCCCGAAGTGGTGGGCCATGAAGGGCGGGATATCGGTCGTCCCGAACATGCTGAAGAGGTCCGTCACGCCGGCCCCGACGGAGGCGGCCTTGAAGCGGTCCGTCTGCGTGATGACCCAGGACGTCATGTAGCCCCCGTAGCTCCAGCCCATGACGCCCATTCGGTCCGGGTCGGCCAGACCCCGGTCGACGAGGGCCTGCACGCCGGTCATGATGTCCTCGTAATCCTTGCCGCCCCAATCCCGGAAGTTCATCTTACGGAACCGCTCGCCGTATGCTCCGCTCCCCCGGGGATTCGGTAGGAACACGAGATAGCCCGCATGGGCAAAGACCTGAATCGGGTAGACGCCCCGCCGGAGGCTAAAGGTCCGGTTGAACACGCCGGCCGGTCCCCCGTGGATGACGACCAGCAGGGGGTACCGCCGGCCCGGTTCAAACCCGACGGGCTTCACGAGCAGGCCCTCGACCTCTAAGCCGTCCGTACTCTTCCATCGGACGGTCTCGACGGCCCCGAAGGCGAACTCCCGGAGCTGGGGATTCATGTCGGTGACCCGTCGAACGTCACTCCATCGGGGTTGACCGCCCCGGACCGTCACGGCGGCCACGTACACGTCCGGCGGGTTTAGGGGGTCCTGCTTGAGGAAGGCCATCACCCGGCCGTCTCGGGAGAGGCTCACGGAGGCGTAAACGTCCTCGTCCGCCGGCAAGCGAACGACTTGGCCGCCGGAGACCTCCACGGCGAAGACGGCGTTACTGACCCGCTGGCCGGCCAGGAAGTAAATCCACCGGCCGTCGGGCGACCACAGGAAGTCCTGAATTTCCTCGTCAAACGACCGGGTGACGTTTCGGATGTCTCCACCTGTCGGTGAGACGAGGCAGATGTACGTGTTGCCCGTCCAGTCGACCTTCCCGTCCCCCGACTCGAAGGCGATCCACCGGCCGTCCGGAGACCACCGGGGATTCGTGTCGAGGCCCGGCCGGTCCACGACCTTCCGAGGCGGGGCCGACCCGTCGGCCGGGACGACGTAGATGTCCGTCGCAAAATTGTCGGGCACCTTGGGCGTCGGCTGGGCCGAAAAGGCCAAGAACCGGCCGTCGGGTGACCAGTCCATCGAACGCACGTGGTACGGCGCATCGGGCGTCAGGTTCCGGGCGGCCTTCGTGGCGACGTCGATCACGTGCAGACGGCTCAGCTTGAATTCCTGGTCCACGACGACGTAGTCACCTTCTTCCTCCTTACGTTTCTTTTCGGCTTCGCTTTCGGGGTCCGGGGCCGTGTAAGCGATCTTCGACCCGTCGGGGGACCACTCGAAGTCGGCGACGTCGGTCGGCGAATCGGTCAGACGGGTCGCCTCCCCGCCGGTCGGCGAGATCAGCCAGATTTGCATTTTGCCGTCTCGGTTCGACAGGAAGGCCAGGCGCCGTCCGTCGGGCGACCACTTCGGGTTCTCATCCCGCTTGGGCCCGTTCGTGAGCTGGACAGGCGAGGCACCCGGCGACGTGGCGACGATCCAGACGTCCGTGTTGAAGAGGTTCTCCTTCAAGTCCGCCCGGGCCACGACGAAGGCGACGGCCCGACCGTCCGGCGACAGGACGGCCCGACTGACGGGGCGATACTGCAGGACGTCGTCGATCGTGAGGGGCTTTGAGGCCGGCGGGGCGGCGGCCGAGACGACGGCCAGACCCCACCCGATCAGGGTCAGTCCGAGGAAAAACCATCGACGACGCGGCGTCCGTCGCATGGATACCTCCCTCCGGTTTGGATATCTCGGCGGATTGCCCTACAATCGTACGCAATTGCCGACGAACTGGGAAGTCCGGGCCGGGCTGTCGCTTTGTCGCGATGAGTTTGAGGATTGGCTCATGGCGGATGGCCCACATCGGCTCATAGTTCATAGCTGATGGCTCATCATGGCCCATGAGCTATGAGCCACTCTGTCCGTCTGCCCCATGCTTGAAAGATCGTGCTTCCTGGACGATGGCAAGGGCCGACCCAACGCCATTCTCACAGGCCGAACGGCTCCGGCAAGGTTTACTTCGATGTTTTGAGTTTCCCTCATCTGGCCTCGATGCCGAGGGAGGGTCGGGGTGGCCCGCCGGGTCACCCCTGATAGCTGGCCCTGCCTCAGGGCCGCTCCTTCATCTCCAGGGCCTCGGTGTCCGGGAAGCCCCGTGCCGGTCTCTGAGGAGGCTGTCCAATGCGACCCAAAGGAACGCGTGTGTGGGTCTTGTGGACCGGACTGGCGGTGGTCCTGAGTGCCTGGGCTCATGCGCAGGTCCGCCCTCGGCCCAAGGCCCAACCGCCGGTCCGAGAGGAGCGGTTCGCCGTCAGCGTGGGCGGCGGCTTCGTAAAGCCGGAGGACATCGGCGGCACCGTCGGCCTATCGACAGGCCTCCGGTACCGGGTGACAGGCCGAACTTTCGCACAAATCGAGGTCGGTTATTGGAAGAAAACGGAAGGCAAGCTGACGTCGGTCTCTAACAGCGAACTCTCCCTGGGCGGGACCTTAGTCTGGCGATTTCCAGCGACCCGACAGGTTTATGCCTTCTTGGGCGGCGGCGTCGGCCTCCACCGGCTGAAGACGACCGTCGAGTTCGGCGGCGCTCAAGCGTCTCAGACGGACACCCGTGGCGGCGTTCACCTTCTGAACGGCGTAGACGTGAGTCTCGGCCGCCGACTGTCGGCCTTCGCCATCGGTCGCTTTGACGTCGTCTCCGACTTAAGTCAGTTCAAGATCTATGGGGGTCTGCGTTACGGATTTTGATGTACTCGTTTGGTCTGTGTAGCTCTCGCCCGACACTGCCCACTCCCAAGACTTATCACAGAACCCCTACACGGAGGGAAACATGAAACGCTACGGCTGGTTTCTGCTGGTCGCAGTGGGGGCCGCGCTCACGATGAGCTCGTGGGCTTACGCCCAGGCTCGGCCCAAGCCGCCGAGTCGAACCCAGAAGGCGAAGCCGCCCGAAAAGCCTTATGCCCTTGGGGTCGGCGTGGGCTACGTGAAGCCCGAAGATGTCGACGGGACCTTCTGGCTGGTCGCCAACGGGCGTTACAAGTTCGCATCGAACCTGGCCGTCGAACCCGAAATCGGGTACTGGCGGCGGTCGGAAGGCGTCCCCGGCCTTTTCGAAGTTTCCCTCAGTGACTTTTCCGTCGGGGGCCATGTGCTCCTGCTCTTGCCGGCGGCCGACCGCCTGCAAGTCTTTGTGGGCGGCGGACCGGGCGTCCACTTCCTGAGGGGCGCCGTGGGTTTCTTTGGCTTGGAGGCCTCAGAGACGGAAACGAAATTCGGCGTCCACCTATTGGGCGGCGTCGAGGCAGATGTGGCCGAGAGCCTGGCCGTCTTTGGGGCCGGGCATTTCGACTTAGTCTCGGAGGCCAACCAATTCAAGGTCTACGGCGGCCTACGGTATAAGTTCTGAGGCAGGCCGAGGGCGGGCCTCTTTCGATAGACGCCCGCATGACTGCTGGCGTTGGGATCGACGGACACCGGCAGGACGGCCGGTGTCCCTTCACTGGATGCCTATGGGCGACCGGCCGGTCGCCCCTGCGGCAGAACGAGGCCGCGCCCGGTCGACGAGGAGCCGGTCGGTGAAGCCGGAAGTGGCCGGTCATCGATGGATCCTTCCGGTGTGAAATCGGTGACCTGTGTCATGGAACGGTTCGCATACATCTGGAGGACCTGCTCGGGCTGAAACCGGCCGATGGCCCGCTGGAGCTGGGCCCACGCCTTGGCGTAGTTGACCTGCGCCTGGAGGAGTTGCTGTTCGGCCACGGCCAGGTCGTTTTGATACTGTAGGACGATGAAGTTTGTACTGAGGCCGAGCTCCAGCTTCTTCTGCTCGGCGTCCAGCTTCTCCCGTTGGAGCCGGACGGAGGCTTGGGCCGCCTCGTAGCTTTGCTGGGCCGCAATCAGGTCCCGGTAGGCGTTCCGGACTTGGAGGACGATGTTCTGACGCTGGCGTTCCAGCTCGATGCGGGCCGTCTGGAGTTGGGCCTCCGTCAGGA
>JAUQPV010000014.1 GCA_030550225.1 Acidobacteriota bacterium
GACACCATTCTCTCGGGCCGAAGGGCTATGCTATCCTACAGGTCAGGTCTTGAGAGCTCCGTTTCTCGACCCTGAGACGGTCTATGGTCTGATCTGGCACGTACAACGGTGGGGACGGCCCTACTTTACGGAACGCCAGCTCTGGCGCTCGATGGGGAGTCCGCCGCCAGAAGTCCGGGCCCGGGTCCGTCAGTGGCTCCGGCTTCACCCTGCCTTTTTTCGGGACCGGCACGCCCGATTTTACCTCCGAGCCCGTGCGGTCCCCTGGGCCGGGTGTATTTGGACGGACGTATGGGACCGGCCCTGGTTTGAGCCGGCGCCGGAGACGGGCCTTTCTTTCCGACTCCCCGTGATGGGCCGGCCCGGCCTCGGCTTACAGCCCTATGAGGCGTGGCGGGGTCGTTTGCGACCTATCCCTCACCGGCGCCGATGGCAAAAGTTCATCCATGTGCGGGGGAACCCCTTAGTCTTCTGGCCGGAGGCATCGGATCCCGAGCGCTCATGTCGGGGCGTCATCCCGGTCCGACCGTCGGGATCCCTTCTCTCAGAGCGGCCGCTTCACCGAGACGGCCTCTGGTCGGTCGCCTGTCGGGACTACGGTCGGCATCCCTGGGCGGCCCGCATCGAGAGGGCGGCCGACGGCCTCTGGGTCGATTGGTACGTAGGCGACGGTCCCGTCGAGGGGCATCCCACGGCCGGAGCCCCAGTGGGACCCTGGTCGGCCCTTTGCTTTCACTTCTTGGCCACGCCCCAGGGGACCCTTGAGCTGAAGGGCATCGAACGCTGTCGGGTTCAAGTCGAACACTGGAGCGAACCGGCCGAGGCGATGGACCGACTCCGGGCGCTGGCCCCTACCCCCGGCCCGGCCCGCTTTTTCTATGCCCCGATGTATCCTGCCGTCCCGTGCCATCTGTGGGTGCATCGGCATGCCGAATGGGGCCTGTGCCTGTACGACTGGTACGTCCAGATGGAGCGGGCCGTCGTGCGGGCTCTGTCCGAGCGGGGTGTCGCCCCCTTGGGCCGTACGGGGGAGGTCCCCATCGAGGGCGTCTGGTGGCTCCTGCTGTGGCTAACCCGGTATACGGGTCGGCTCAAGCTCCGCCGTCTCTGGATCGACCCGAACGAGTGGGACGCCTGGGCGGCCCAGCTACCGGATGAAGACCAGGTCCCCTTCCGACTCGCCCTGTGGACTCACGGAGTCCTCCATGTCCGTTGGCGAGCCTTACGGGACCCGTCGGACTGGGCACCCTTGCCGATTTGGCAGGCCGCTTCCAGCGTCGTCGAGGCCCTTTGGCAGGACTGGCTGGCGGCCGTGTGGCACGACGGGCCGACCCCTTACCCGCCGGTGGGTCCTCAGGCCGACGTCTCAGCGGCGGTCTCCGCCCAACGGCTCTTCCTCTCGGTCGGCGATGCGGGAGGCGAGCCGTCGGAAGCCATCATCATGGCGGCGCTCCCCGAGGGCCTGGCCGTCCTCCTCGGGCCGGTGCTCCGGCGGGCCTGGGTCCCTGCCGGGGCCCTTCGGACCGCCGGTTACTTTTTCAAGGCGACCGCCTGGGAATGGCGCCGCCAGGACGGGCGGCAGGCCCTTCGGGTCGGAAGCCACCTGGCCGATTGGGTTATGACGGGTCGGCCGATGGTCTCGTAGGGCCTGGGCGTCGTCCCAGGCCGACGGCACAGGACAGGGCTTGCATCCTATTATCATAGCCGTTCGACCCGTGAGAATGGCGTCGGAACAACCTTTCCCATCGCCCGGGAAGCACGATGTTTCCGTAACCGGTCGCCCCTACCGTGACGGCGTGACGACGTGACGAGGCCGGTCCCGGGCCGTTCGCCTCGGAGACGGCTTCTTTCCAAACTCCGTCACGTCGTTACGACGTCACGATGCGTGAAAAACCGTCCTCCCCCGAAGGGTCAGAAAAGCCAAATCCATACGGGTTTCCACGAACCGAACGGCCCTGTTATGTGGCCGCCCCTCCATATGCCTTCCCGCAAACGCTGTAGCCCCGCTTTCCCTTCCGAATGGCCGCCCGGACGGGTGAAGTCCGACAAAAGCGAGGAGGCGATTATGAGTCGATTCATCGAATCCCCTCGCATGGGAGTTCGCTCAGGGCCCGTCACCGGGCCCTCGGAGGTCTGGCCCTCGAGCCCCGACGCCCTTCGTTCGGCGTTCCTGCGAATCGGCACGGAGGCCTTCGGTGGTATCCCCCACTTGGACGCGGCCGCCCTGGTCGAAAAGGCCCTCCGGTACGCAGACCGGCGATTCTTGGAGACCGGCCGCTCGACCGTGGGCGATCTCGTGGACCGACTTGGGGTCACGGCGGAAGTCCTGGAGCGGCCGAGCGCCGGCGTCCTGCGTCTTCTGGGGCCCCTCAGCCGAAAGCTGGAAGGCATTCACCGGAAGGTGTGCGATTGGATCCACGACATCGCCGAGGCCGGCGTCGAAAAGTTCGGACATCTCCTGGAAGGTGTCCACCAGGCGATGAATGGCGCCCGGGACTTCCTGGCCTTCTTGGACCGACTCCTACCCGGCGACTGGTCCCGGCTGACGCAGGGACTCCAAAACATGACGAACGCCCTCGACCGGTGGGTCCGCGGCGTGACGGACTTTCGTCAGCGTCTTCACCAGGTCCACACGATGATTTGCGAGCTTTTGGGGCTGGTCCAGCCATCGGTACCCCAGGACCCAACCCGGACGCAGGTCATCGTCCGGTAAATGGGTCAATGGGCGAGTCGGCAGATAGGCCGGTAGGGGATCGACGATTCGGAACGCCGCCAGTCATGGCGGCGTCATTTTGTCCTGGCGCCGCCGGTGACGGCGGCGTCCAGCCCATCCGAACACCGGCCGTCATGCCGGGCATCCAGGACCGACGGGACGGGGTCGTGGGACAAGTGGAATACGGCGGTTGACAGCCGGAACGGACGGCACGGCCCTCGTCACGCCATCACGCCGTTCCGCGGAAGGAGGTCGACGATGCGACATCTGGGCTGTCTGAAAGCCATCGCCCATGGCGTTCCCTTCGCCCAGGCTTTGGGCTTCTCGGAGGCGGACGTCCAGAAGATTGCCGGTCTGGCGGCCGGTCTCTGTCAGGCGGGTCGTTGGGAATCGGCCCTGAAGCTGTGGGCCGGCCTGGTGAGCCTCCAGCCAGAACGGGCCGAGTTCTGGTCCGCCCTGGGGTCGACCCTCACGCGCATGGGTCGGCATGAGGAGGCTATCCCAGTCCTCACGTTCGCCCTCCGGATGGACCCGACGGACACGGCGGCCCTCGTGAATCGGGCCGAATGTTACATCGCCACGGCGCAGGTCGAGGCGGCCGTCGCCGACCTGGAACAGGTCATCCGGCAGGACATGACCGAGACAGACCCAGTCGCCGACCGGGCCCGTCAGCTGGTGTACGCCCTCTATGAGTTCTTCCGGCGGGTTCATCCGAGCGGATAGGGTCTCGGGTCCCAGGTCTAAAAGAGACCACGGACTCCAGACCCTCGATCCCAGACCTATCTTGCATTTCGCATCCCGCATCTTGCATCCTAACGATAAAAACAGATGGTCTCGGTCTGGGAGGTCCGGATCGGCCTTGGCCCTGGGGCGTCTTCGGATGTCGCGTTCCCAGTTTGAACGCTTGGTGCAGGAAGCTTTGGACGGACTACCCGGGGAGATCCGTCTGCACTTGGCAGACGTAGCCGTCGTCGTCAAAGCTCGGCCGGGTCAGGAGGTCCGGGGGGTCCCAGGCGGGCGGACCTTGCTCGGTCTTTACGTCGGTACGCCCCGGACCGAGCGATCGGTCTTCCATGCCTGGTCTTACCCCGACACGATCTACATTTATCAGCGCAATATCGAGGCCATCTGTCAGACCCCCGATGAGGTCCGGCACCAAGTTCGTATCACGGTCCTCCACGAGGTCGGCCACTACCTGGGTCTTTCCGAGGACCAACTCCAGGCGCTTGAGGAAGCATTAGAGGCCGTCCGAGACGAGGAGGCACCTGAGTCGCCTGGGGAATAGGGTCCAGGGATAGGGAAAAAGCCTGATCCCTGATCCCCACTACCCGGCGGATAGACACCCGGCCGGGAGGGATGTAACCTTTAGGTCAGACCGTCCTGCCCATCTGCCCAAGATGATAGCTTGTCACGAAATCGGAGTCGGCCTCGGATGGAATCGGGTCCCGTCATCCGGAAGGGCTTCCAGTTGAAGAAGCAGGTCTTGCCGGTTCTTCAGCAGGACTATGCGAGTGCCCTGATTGACTGGTTTCGGGCTCATGACTTCGAGGCCCGGGTCGGGCAGACCCGTATCGTGCTGGCCCGGGAGTTCGGTTTTTGCTATGGCGTCGACCGGGCGATTCAATACGCCTACGAGACACGGGCCCGATTTCCGGACCGCCGGGTCTTCCTGACGGGGGAGATCATCCACAATCCCTTCGTGAACCGACGACTTCAGGAGAGCGGTATCGAGTTCCTGCCCCGTACGCCGGACGGCCGGAAGGACTACTCTGTCGTCCAGCCGGGGGACGTCGTGATCCTACCGGCTTTTGGGGTCCCCGTCGAGGAGATGGAGGCCCTGCAGACCCGGGGTTGCATCGTCGTCGACACGACCTGCGGGTCGGTCATGAACGTGTGGAAGAGCGTCCGCCAGTACGCCCGGGACGGTTTTACGTCCGTCATCCACGGGAAGTACTGGCACGAAGAGACCCGAGCGACGGCGTCCCAGGCGCTGGCCGCCGGCGGGGCTTACCTGATCGTCCTGAACCGTCCGGAGGCCCTGCAGGTAGCCGATTTTATCCGCCACGGGGGCGACCCGGCGGCGTTTCTGCGGGTCTTCGCCCAGGCCGTCTCGCCGGGCTTCGACCCGACGGTCCACCTGACCCGCATCGGGCTGGCGAATCAGACGACGATGCTGATGAACGAATCCCTGGAGATCCAGGAGATCCTTCGGCAGGCGATGATCGACCGGTACGGGGCCGACCGCCTGGCGGAGCACTTCCGGGCCTTTGACACCATTTGTTCGGCGACCCAGGACCGCCAGGATGCTGTCCTGGCGCTCTTACAAAGGGACGATATCGACCTGATGATCGTCATCGGGGGCTTCAACAGTAGCAACACGGGAAGCCTCCTCCACCTGTGTCAGCAGAAGGTCCCGAGCTTTCACATCGAGGGGGTCCAGGACCTTATCTCGGCAGACCGAATTCGCCATAAACCATACATGCGGGCACCCGTTTATACGGACGGCTGGCTCCCGTCAGGTCCCCTGACCATCGGTCTCACAGCCGGGGCCTCGACGCCGAACAGTGTCGTCGCCGAGGTCGTCCTACGTCTCCTGGAGCTTCGGGGCGAGCCCTGGCAGGACGCACCCTGGACCGAGGACCTGCGGACGATTTTTCAAGCTTCGGCAAGATAGGCTGTCGGGCAGATAGGCAGAGGGTTGAAAAAGCCCTGGGGCCGCCCCTTGTCCACGCAGGGCTCTATCTGCCCATCTGCCAGATGTTTGAAAAATCGTGCTTCCCGAGCGCCGGAAAAGGCCGTTCCGACACCATTCTCCCGAGCCGAACAGTTCTGTTCGGAGGAGATCGCCCGATGTCGTCGCATCCGACGCCGGAAGACGGCGGAGCCGAGGCGTATCAGCAGAAGATGAACGAGGGGGCTTACGCCGAGGCCCGGACGCTCATCGAGCGGCAAATCGCTGGAGGCCCCGTCCATGAAGGCCTGCGAGACGCTTACGCCGAGGTCCTATGGCGTACAGGTGAGCCGGAACGGGCCGTCCAGATGTATTTAGAGATGGCCCGGGAGGCGGTCCAGCAGGGAGCTTACACCCGGGCCATCGGGTTCCTGAAGAAAGCCCATGCCATCGACCCGACGAATGCGGCCGTCCCGGCCTTGCTGACGGAGCTTTCCAAGCAGGCCCTGGGCGTCGCCCTCACGCCCGAGGCCCTGAGCCGATGTAGCCTGTTTGAATTGCTGGATGAGCATGCCTTCCGCATCCTGAGCCAGGCGGCCGTCTGGCGTCTCTACATGCCGGGCCAGGTCATCTTAAAGGCGGGGGCCCCGTCGGACCAACGGCTGTTCGTCCTGCTTCGAGGGGAGGCCGAGGTCCTCTATGAGGGTGAGACTGAGCCCATCCCTGTCGGCCATCTTCAGGCCGGGGACATCTTTGGAGAGGTCGGCCTTCTGACCTTACGGCCCCGGAGTGCCACGGTCGTCGCCCGCAGTCGGACCGACGTCTTGGAGATCCCGGCCGGGGCGATGAGCCACATCCTGACCCAATACCCGGAAGTCCAGCACATGCTGATGCAGTTATACCAGGTCCGGCTGGAAAAGACGCTCAAGGCCGTAAAGGCGGCCGCCCGGGGTCAGCGGCGGAAGGGAGCGTAGGCGTCCCGCCTGCGGGCCGCTGGCCTGCGGACCCTGGGAATGAGGAGGGGAATTTCAATGGCCATCCTAAAGATCCTGAAATACGGGGACCCACGTTTACAACAGCCGGCCGAGCCAGTCACCGAGATCACCGACGAGATTCACCGGATCGTGCAAGACATGCTGGAGACGATGTACTATGCCAACGGCATCGGCTTGGCCGCCAATCAAGTGGGAATCCTGAAGCGGATCTGTGTCATCGACCTGCACCACGGACAGAAGCCCGATGAGGTCCTCGTGATCCTGAACCCGACGGTTATCGAGGAAGAAGGCGAGGTCCGAGAGGAGGAAGGCTGTCTCAGCTTTCCGGGTCTGTACGCACCCGTGTACCGTCCCCGGCGAGTCCGCCTACGGGGACAGACCCTGACGGGGGAGTGGCGGGAATGGGAAGGAGAGGGCCTGCTGGCCCGGGCTTTCTCTCATGAGACCGACCACCTGAACGGGAAGCTGATCATCGATCGGATGTCCCCCTTCACGCGAGCGTCGTTTCTCCGGCGGGTCGCCAAGCGCCAGCGGCACGGGGAGTGGGAGGCGTCGTCGTGACGAATACTTTTGCCGGTACGGCTGTTCAGGTCTTTCGGTGGACGCAGAGGAACTGGCCGTGGGTCCTCCTGTACTGGCTGGCCGTCGCCGGGGCGGCTTGGCTCGTCGGGACCCCCCTGACGCAGAGCCTGGACGAATACTTCCGGCAACGGCCGGCGGCGGCCGAGCTGTATCCGGGGCCACGGATTTTTTACCTGCGAGAGTGGCTTCGCCAGCCCGACTTTTCTACCGCATGGGACGCCTTCACGTCCCTGGCTGTGGGCGTCGGATTCCTCTTGTGGGTCGTCCATCTCCTGGTCAGTAGCGGTTGGCTCGTCATGGTGGGGGTCCGGGGCCTCCGACGACATCCGGTCGGGACGGGCCTTCTGCTGGGGACCCGCACGCTGGCCCGCCAGATCCAAGCATGGCCCTTGTGGTTCCTTACTTGGATAGGTGTCGCCGTAGGCGGCTTCCTGGCGTGGCGGGGTCTTCTGGCCCTCCTCGTCCGGACGCACCGGGACGGATGGGTCGTCCCGACGTTTTACGGGGGTCTGGCCGTCGCCGTCGTCGGCCTATGGGTCGCCGGGTTCCACTGGGACCTGACACGGGTCCTGACGATGCAAACTGTCCAAAAGCCGGGTCTTTCAGCTTGGCAGGCCGTGCGGACGGCTCGGCGACGGTGGGACACGGCGGTCGGGCTGATTCTCGTCTATACCCTCGTCCCCCTCGGCGTCGTCTCGGTCTTGGCGTTCATCCATAAGGTCTGGATGGCCCTTCATCCGGCGACGGCCGTCGCTCTCGGGTGGCTGACCTTTGCGGTGGGCCTGTGGATCCGGCTGTGGAGTCGGCTCGCCTATTATGCGCACTTGAGCCTCGTCTTTACGGACGCCTCGGCCCTCGTCGAAGCGATTCGCCCGGTCCCGGCGGCGAGCCCGGAGGCCTCTACGGATTCGGTGTTGGGTCCTATACCCAATCCCTAACACCCGACATCGAATCCCGAAACATCGAGGAGAGACTCAAGGATGGACGACCGAAGACTTCGGCGCGACCTCGTCGAACTGCTCCGGGGCGGGAGCGCCCACGTCCCGCCGGCCCAGGCCCTGGCCGACTTGCCACCCGTCCTCCGCACGCGGCGTCTGCCCGGTGAGCTCCGTTCGATCTGGGAGATCTTAGAACACATGCGTATCGCCCAGGAGGACATCTTGCGCTACATGCAAGACCCGACCTGGGTATCGCCGCCCTGGCCGGAGGGCTACTGGCCGACTGAAGTCCCCGAGGTCCTGCCCGACGCCGTCTGGGAGGCGTCGGTCACCCGATTCTTGGCGGACCTGGAGGCCCTCGTGCAGATCGTCCAAGACCCTGCCCTGGACCTGACGGCCCCGATTCCGCATGCCCAAGAGCATACCTACCTCCGGGAAGTCCTTCTGGTCGCCGACCATAACGCTTACCATCTGGGGCAGATCGTAGCGATCCGGCGGGTCCTGGGCGCTTGGCCCCCGACGGACTCGTGACAAAGCCGTTTGGCCCGTGAAAACCCGTATGGATTCGGCCTTTCCGGCCCTTCGAGGAGGACAGTTTGCAAGCATCGTGACGTCGCGACGAGGTTCAGAAAGAGGCCGTCGCCGTCGCGTCGTCACAAAGCCTGAAAAACCGTACTTCTCGGGAGCTGGCGATGGAGCGTTCCATGCGACGTCAATTGTGGGTCCTATGGACAAGTGTGCTCTTTAGCATGGCCACAACGTCTGTCGTCGTCCTGCTGGTCCTGCCCCGCATCATGAAGAATCCGATTCGCCCTCCAGAAGATCCCTTCCTCCAATGGATGCGGTGGGGCTTCATCGGTCTGGTCTTCGGGGCGTGGCTCCTGGGGATATGGTCCGTCCAAAAGGCCCGGCGGCTCTGGTTGGCCTCCAGTCCGGCGGGGATCCCGTCTTCGGCGGCCGGGTCGTCGGAGCCTCACCCGACTCTCCGGTGGTCCAGCGTCGGTTGGGCGGCCCTGGAGGGAGGCATCATCGTGGACTTGGTGTACTGGCTCTTGAGCCAGGACTGGGGGAATACCCTCCCGGCGCTCCTGATTCACGGCCTGACTTTCTTGGGGTCGAATCCCGCGTATATCGCTGGCCAGGCCCCTGGGGACCCTGGGCAGGGTAAGTGACCCGAGTCGTGGCCTAAAGGCAAAGAGTATAGAATATTTGCCCTATGCTCTTTGCCCGACCCTGGTTACCTTACTACGAGGTCGCCTATGGTCAGGTCTTTCGGTGCGATGGCATTCCTACTCGGGATGAGCCTGGGCATTGCCTGGAGCGTCGGGCCAACATCTCTACCCGACGAGGCCACGCTTCAGGCGGTCGTCTCAAAGGCCCAAGCCCTGGAGACCCGTCTCGTCGAGACTCGGCGTCATCTTCACATGTATCCCGAGCTGAGTAACCGGGAGTTCGAGACGTCTAAGTTCATCGCCGAGCGCCTCCGGGCCTTGGGTCTCGACGAGGTCCGGACGGGCGTGGCCAAGACGGGCGTCGTCGGGGTCCTTCGGGGGAGCCGACCGGGTC
Source organism: Acidobacteriota bacterium (assembly GCA_030550225.1). Classification (GTDB taxonomy): domain Bacteria; phylum Acidobacteriota; class HRBIN11; order HRBIN11; family HRBIN11; genus HRBIN11. The sequence goes on from JAUQPV010000014.1 coordinate 9,466, forward strand.
CGGTCGTAGCCGTCCGGGCTGACATGGACGCCCTCCCCGTCGAGGAGGCCATCGACGTACCGTACAAGTCTCGCAATCCGGGCGTCAAGCACGCCTGCGGTCATGACGTCCACATGACGGTCGCCCTTGGGACGGCCGAGGTCCTCGCCCAGTGGAAGCGGGAGGGCCGCCCCTTGCCGGGGACGGTCGTCTTCCTCTTCCAGCCCGCCGAGGAAGGTCCCCCGCCTGGCGAGGAAGGCGGCGCTTCCCTGGTGATTCGAGAGGGCGTCTTGGACCAGCTTCGGATTCAGGCCATCTTCGGACTCCACGCGGCGCCTTTCCTGCCGGTCGGGACGGTCGCTTACACGGAGGGTCCCATCCTGGCCAGCGCCGACCGCTTCGAGGTCATCGTCCACGGCAAGCAGACCCACGGGGCCTATCCCCATCAAGGTATCGACCCTATCTACGTCGGTTCTCAGATCGTCGTCAACCTCCAGTCCATCCTGAGCCGCCAATTGGACCCCCGGGAGCCGGCCGTCGTCTCCGTCGGCGTCTTCCAAGCGGGGAATCGGTTCAACATCATTCCGGGGGATGCCCGTCTGGAGGGCACGGTTCGGACTCTCCGCGAGGAAACGCGACGGCGGATTCCCGTCCTCATGGAACAGATCATCCGGGGGATCACGGAGGCTTACGGGGCGACGTATGAGTTCCGCTATGAGGCCATGACGCCCGTGACGGTCAACGACGCGTCCTTGGTACGGACGCTCCTCCCCGCTCTGCAAAAGCTCTTGGGGGCGGACCGGGTCATCCGGGCCGAGGCTCAGATGGGCGCTGAGGACTTCGGGTTTTACGCCCAGAAGATCCCGGGCTTTTACTTTTGGCTCGGCGTCCGGGCTCCGGACGACCCGACGGTCCGGATGCTTCATACGCCGGAGTTTGACGCCGACGAGCGGAGCATCGGCGTCGGCGTCCGGGCCATGACGACGCTGGTCCTTCACTACCTGCAGACGGCCGCCAGGCCGACGTCCCGACGATAAGGCCGATGGACAGTCGGTCGGGATGCCCGCCGTCCTATCTGTCCATCGGCCGACCTGCCCGAGACCGGGGAACGTCCCGGGACCCTGTCGCCTTATTCCTGGACTTCCTTGACGTCCTTGACCTCGTAGCCCAGGTCGGCCAGGACTTTCTTGACTTGGTCCAGTGAGGTCTTTGAATCATCCAGCTTCAGTTGGACGACTTTCTTCTCCCAGTCGGCTTGGACGTCCGAAACACCCTCGACCTTCTTGAGGGCCTTCTGGATGTTGGCGGCACATTTTTCACAGGAGATGCCCTTGACGGTCAGGCTGTAGCCCTTAACGGCCGCCAGGGCCATGCCGCCGATGAGCAGGAGCGCGAGAAGCGTGGCAATTCCCTTCCGCATCGGAAACCTCCGGTCGGCAAAGATTTGTATGTATAATACTATGTCGTTCGGATGGACCGTTACAAGGGATGGGGTCCTGGGTGCCAGCCGTAAAAGACCATGGCCGCCTTCACTCGGGCCCCGGGAGGAGAGTCGCCATGCGTTTGTCCAGTCGTTCCTTTCAGGACCAGCAGGCCATCCCGGCCCGCTATACGTGCGATGGGACCGACACGTCGCCCCACCTGACGTGGTCGGAAGCGCCCGCCGGTACGCAGAGCTTTGTCCTCATCATGGATGACCCCGACGCCCCGGTCGGCACGTTCACGCACTGGGTCGTCTATGATATCCCGGCCCATCAGACGGAATTGCCGGAAGGTTTTCCTAAGCAGGCCGACGTCGGGGGCATCAAGCAGGGCGTCAACGACTTCCGGCGGGTCGGCTACGGGGGCCCCTGCCCGCCCCGGGGGCATGGCCGGCATCGCTACTTCTTTCGGCTCTATGCCCTGGACATCCCGACCCTGGGCCTGCCGGGGGGTGCCCGGCGGACGGAGGTCGAGGCCCGTATGCGGGGTCACGTGCTGGCCGAGGCCCAGTCCATGGGAACCTACGAGCGGCGGTAGCCGTGCGGTCGTGGGAGACCTGGGACGTCGTCGTCATCGGGGGCGGTCCGGCCGGGGCGACGGCGGCGGCCCGACTGGCCCAGGCGGGCCTTTCGGTCGCCGTCTTGGAAAGGCATGTTCACCCGCGACCCAAGGTGTGTGGCGAGTTCCTGTCGCCGGAATGTAGCGTCTACTTGGACCGTATCGGGGCTGGCGAGGCGTTCCGGCGCTTGCCGGCGACGCCTATCGAGACCGTCGGCCTCTACGGGGGCGACCGGGCCGTCACGGCGGCCCTGGACCCGCCGGCCTGGGGCCTGAGCCGCTTCGTATTCGACGACTGGCTCCTCCGATGGGCGGCCCTCTGCGGGGCTCAAGTTTTCCAGGGGTACGAGGCGACGGCCATCTCCCGGGTGGGCGATGGCTTCTGGGTCCGGGCTCGGCAGGTCCAGGACCTCAGGGCGGTCGAGTTCCAAGCTCGCTTTGTCGCGGGCGCCTTCGGCGTCAAGTCTGGCGCCGCCGTCCCTTTGGCCGGTCTGGACCGACCGAGCCGGCGAAGAGGCGGCTTCATCGCTTTCAGCGCTCACCTTCGATGTCCAGCCCTCGATCGCCGGGTCGAGCTTTACTTCTTCGAGCACGGTTACGTCGGTCTGGCGAGCGTCGAGGCCGGGCGGGTCAACCTGGGTGGTGTCGTGGAACCGGCATTCTTCCGACGCTTAGGCGGAAAGTTCCGGACCCTCCTCGAGTACTTGGCCGGGCAGAACCGGGCGTTCCGGAAACGGATGGACGAGTCGTCCGAGTGGACGACCTTCCGGACGACGGTCCACCCGGGCTTTGGGCCCAGACGTCGGGTCTGGGACGGCGTGGCCCTGATCGGGGACCGGGCCGGTTGCATCCATCCCTTCTCGGGGGACGGCATCGGGATGGCCCTGCGGAGCGCCCTCCTGTGGGCCGAGAGTATGCTTGAAGCTCGGGCGGACAAACTTCGACCCGATGCCGTTCCCGAACGGTATGACCGTCGGTGGCGACAGGCCTTCGCCGCCCGGCTTCGGATGACTCAGTGGCTGGACCGGCTCCGGCGGTGGCCCGGCGGGCTTGCGATAACGTTGGACCTCATGAGACGGTACCCTTCTCTCCTGCCATGGATGTATCGACGGACCCGGGGACTCTGAACGGCGGGCTCGATGGGTCATGGCTCGTAGCGACCTTCCATGAGCCATCCGCCATGACCCATGAGCCACTGCCACTGAGGAGCCATGAGCCGCCCCATCCCGTCGTTGCCCTCCCCGGGTAGAGGTTAGGTATGCCCAGGGTCGCCGTAACCGGTTTTGGCTGTGTCACGCCCTTTGGGATCGGCGTGGAGGCCTTCGCTCAGGGACTCGCCGAGGGTCGGAGCGCGACCCGTCGGCTGACCCTATTCGAAGCAGACGAGTCCATCACCTGCACGGTCGTCGCCGAGGTCCCAGGCTTTCGACCGGAGGACTACATCGAGTCCCGAGCCGACCGGGAACGCCTCGGACGGGTCGTGCCGATGGTGTGGCTGGCCGTCGAGGAGGCTCTGTCGATGGCCGGTCTGGACCCCCGCCGGATGAGTCTGGCCGAGCGGCAGGCGGTCGACGTCCTCCTGGGTTCAGCCGGGGGAGGCATTGAGTTTACCGAGCGCCAGTACCGGCTGTATTTTGCAGGCCAGCGGCGTCGGACCAGCGTGTATGCGATCCCGTCCTCCACCGTCGGGATGCTGGCCAGTGAGGTGTCCATCCGCTTTGGATTCCGCGGGATGAGTCATGTCATCTCCAACGGGTGCACGAGCTCGACGGACGCTATCGGCTATGCCTACCAGCTCATCCGGTACGGACGGAGCCGGGTCGTCGTCACGGGCGGTGCGGACGCCTGCATCACGCCGGCCATCCTGACGGGGTACTGCCAGATGCGGGTCGTGCCGACGGGGTTCAACGACTGTCCCGAACGGGCGTCTCGGCCCTTCGATCGAGCGCGGGACGGCTTCGTCCTCGGCGAGGGCGCCTGGGTTTTGATCCTGGAAGACTATGACCGGGCCGTCGCCCGGGGCGTCCGGCCCGTCGCCGAGGTCATCGGCTACGGCTCGACGTGCGACGCTTATCACCGGGTCCAGATTCAACCCGACGGGGTCGAGGTCGCCCGGGCCATCCAGGCGGCCCTGGCGGACGCCGAAGTCGGCCCGGAGGCCGTCGACTACGTGAACCTGCACGGGACCTCGACGAAGTTAAACGACGCCTTGGAGACGAAGGCCCTGAAGCTCGCCCTGGGGTCTCGGGCCTACGAGATTCCGATGAGCGCCACAAAGTCCCTGATCGGCCACCCTCAGGGGGCTTCGGGAGCGGCCGGTGTCGTCGCCACGCTGGTCTGCATGGAGAGGGGCTTTGTCCATCCGACGATCAACTATGAATTCCCTGACCCGGCGTGTGACCTGAACTATGTGCCGAATCGGGCAGTCCCGGCCCGGATTCGCACGGCCCTATGCAATTGCATCAGCTTTGGGGCCAAGAATTCGGCCCTCGTCCTGCGGACGGTCAGGGGGTGAAGGGGTGTCGGGGGTTCGGTATTGGGTGTTAGGCGTTCGGTCTATAACCCGACCCAACACCCAGCACCTAAGACCTAACACCGAAAATTCAAGTTCACTAAGTACTACCGGCCTGCGGTCCCCCACAAACGTCGCATGTAAGCGTCCAAGCCTTCTAATTGTTCTTGGACTTCGCTCCGGACGTAGGGGCTAACCCAAGTCGCCAAACGGACCAGGGGATGAGCGGCTTTCAGTTCGTAGCAGATCTGAGTCCCCTCGGGCATGTCCTCCAGGGACCGGAGCTCCCAGTGGCCTTCGAAGCTGTCGAAGCTTCCCCGGACTTGGGTAAACTCGATCCGCTCCGGCTCGACCCACTGGACCTCCAGGTCGACGGCTAAGGTGAGTCCCAGGAAGCGGCCGACCTGACGGACGTGCAGACGTTGAGGGCTTCGGTTTATGACGACGGACTCGTCGAGTCGGGGAAACCAGACAGGCATCTGCTCGAAGTCCATCAGGACCGAGAAGACTTGAAGCCGGGGCCAAGGGACTCTCCAGACGGCTTGAACTTCGATGCGAGAACCCTGTAGGCGAACGTCAAAGAGGTCCCACTGCATGACTACGCCCCACCCCAAGCCGGGCATCGCAGGATGGGGACATTCTAAGGGAGGGGAGGCCTGCATACCAAATCTGGTGCAATGGCGGGACGAGACATTTGGAGCCGGCCGGCCGATAGGCAGGCCGAAAAGTCCCCCAGACTTGACAGGGGGGTATCGCTTTGGTAGGGTAGGGCCTTCCTCGCTGACCCTTTGGACATCTCAGTAAAGGGCCAAGAGCATAGAGCATTGGTCTGTGGTCCGTTGTTCTTTGCTCTATGTCCTTCGCCCTTTTCTATCGCCCGGAGGGCGTCACCGTCACGCGTGACGTCTGGGCGCTATCCCGAGGGAATACGACGATGACGACACCGTTCTGGTATGTCGGCTTGATCCCCTTACTGCCGGGCCTGGGTGCTCTGGTCAACGGTGTCTTCGGGCGACGGTTTCCCAAGCGGGTCGTCCACACGATCGCCTGTGGGACGACGTTGATATCGTGCCTGCTGGCCTTGGTCCTGCTGGTCCAGTTTGTGCAGTATCCGCCCGAGGCGCGGCACTTTACGGTGACCTACTACGACTGGCTGAACGTCGGGCCGGTGCGCCTCCCGACGGGTGAGAGCGCTCGTCTCCACGTGCCCGTCGAGCTGTTGATCGACCCCCTGTCGGTCGTGATGGCCCTGGTCGTGACCTTCGTGGGTTTTCTCATCCACGTGTACTCGACGGGCTACATGTGGGAAGACCCGGGTTACGCTCGGTATTTCTCGTACTTGAACCTCTTCATGTTTGCCATGCTGACGCTGGCCCTAAGTAGTAGCTTCCTCCTGCTGTTTGTCGGCTGGGAGGGCGTCGGCCTGTGCTCGTACCTCCTGATCGGCTTCTGGGCGGACCGCACGTCGGCGGCCAACGCCGGCAAGAAGGCCTTTCTCGTGAACCGTATCGGGGACCTGGGCTTTTTGATGGGCATGATGTTGGTATTTCTCCAATTCGGGAGCCTTCGGTTTGACGACGTGTTTGCTCAGGTCGCCAGCGGGGCATACGGGGTCAACGACCCCGTCTTGGTCGCTATCGGCTTATTCCTGCTGATGGGCGTGACGGGCAAGTCGGCTCAGATTCCGTTGTACGTGTGGCTTCCCGATGCGATGGAGGGGCCGACGCCTGTAAGCGCCCTGATCCACGCCGCCACGATGGTGACGGCCGGCGTGTACCTGATCGTGCGGTGCAATCCCCTGTACCAGATGGCGCCCGACGCCCTCGGGGTCGTCGCCCTGATCGGGGCCGTGACGGCCCTGTTTGCGGCGACCATCGGGATGGCCCAAAATGACATCAAGCGGGTCCTGGCCTACTCGACGGTCTCCCAGTTGGGCTACATGGTCCTGGCGGCCGGCGTCGGGGCCTTCTCGGCGGCCATCTTCCACCTGGTCACGCACGCCTTCTTCAAGGCCCTCTTGTTCTTAGGGGCCGGGAGCGTCATCCACGCCCTCCACCATCAGCAGGACATGCGTCACATGGGCGGCCTGCGAAAGTACCTGCCGACGACCTTCGGGACGATGACGATGGGCGTCCTGGCCATCGCCGGCATGCCCTTCTTTTCGGGCTTCTTCAGCAAGGACGAAATCCTCCTGCAGGCCTTCGTGAGCCCATACAGTCGGCCCGTCCTGTGGGGCCTCGGGACGGTCACGGCGGGGTTGACGGCCTTTTACATGTTCCGGCTGTGGTTCCTGACGTTTTTCGGGCCGGAACGGATGGACGAGCACACCCGTCATCACATTCATGAGTCGCCGCCCAACATGACCGTGCCGCTTCGGATCCTGGCCGTCCTGTCGGTCGTCGGCGGTCTGGTCGGCCTGCCGGCGGCGTGGTTCCACGTACCGGTCCTCGGGACCTTGCTCCGGCCCCTGGAGGCGATCCAGATCCACCACTTCCTGGAGCCTTCCATCTGGAAGGTCCCGGCGGCCCACGGGACGACCCATGCCCCAAGCCTGGGGCTGGAGTTTCTCCTAATGCTGGCCTCGGTCGGGGCCGGCCTGATCGGGTTCTTGGTCGCCTACGTCCTGTACCATCGGCGGCCGGAACTCCCCGACCGGGTGGCGGCCGCTTCGGAACCTCTGTACACCCTGGTGGCCAACAAATACTACGTGGACGAGATTTACGACGCCCTGGTCGTGCGGCCCCTCTTGGGCCTGGCGAATCTCCTGGCGTGGCTGGACGTGTGGGTCGTGGACGGCCTCGTCAATGGCACGGCGTGGCTGACCCGGACGGTGGCGGACCTCTCGGGCCGGGCCGACTTTTACGGCGTGGACGGCCTCGTCAACGGCGTCGCCGAGGGCGTCCGCCAGGTCGGCGGGGCCCTTCGGCGGGTCCACACGGGCCTGGCCCAGCAGTACGTCTTCGGGGCCATCGTCCTGGCCCTGTTTCTGCTGTTGTTTTACATGCTGGTGTTTTGAGACGGGAATTTCCGAATGGCCGAATCGTGGGAGGCACGGATGGAGTATACGCTGGTCTATGCCCAAGACACCGTCGGCTTTCCGATTCTATCGGTCATTTGCTTTCTCCCCATCCTCGGTGCCCTGGTCCTCCTGTTTGTAAAGGGCGAGCGGGCGATCAAGCTGATCGCCAATGCCTTTGCGATCGCCACCTTTCTGGTCTCCCTCGGGTTGGTCCCGGCCTTTGACAGCGGGGCCCTCAAGATGCAGTTCGTCGAGAAAGTCCCCTGGGTCCCATCGCTGGGGATCCAGTACTTCATGGGCATCGACGGTCTCAGTCTGCTCCTGGTCCTGCTGACGACCCTGCTGAGTGCGATCTCGGTCCTGTGTTCGTGGTACTCCATCACGCATCGGGTCAAGGAGTACTACATCTTCCTGTTGATCTTGGAAACGGGCATGCTGGGGGTCTTCACGTCGTTGGACTTCATCCTGTTCTACGTATTCTGGGAGGTCATGCTCGTCCCGATGTACTTCCTGATCGGCATCTGGGGGAGCGACCGGAAGCTGTATTCGGCCATCAAGTTCTTCCTGTACACGCTGTTCGGGAGCGTCCTGATGCTCCTGGGGATCATCGCCCTGCACTATTACTACTCCAGCATGACGGGGGAACGCACGTTCGACATCCTGAAGTTCCATCAGCTGGCCTTGCCGGCGTACCTGCAGGACTGGATCTTCCTGGCCTTCTTCCTGGGGTTTGCCATTAAGGTCCCGATGTTTCCCTTCCACACGTGGCTTCCGGACGCCCATACGGACGCTCCGACGGCCGGGAGCGTCATCCTGGCGGGGATCCTCCTGAAGATGGGGACGTACGGGTTCTTGCGATTTAGCCTACCGATCCTGCCCGATGCGACCCGGACGTTCCTGCCGTGGATGATCGGCCTGTCGATCATCGCCATCATCTACGGGGCCCTGGTCGCCATGATGCAGAAGGACTGGAAGCGTCTGATCGCCTACTCGAGCGTCAGCCACATGGGCTTCGTGACGTTGGGCATCTTTGCCCTCAATGCGCCGGGCCTGTCGGGGGCGACCCTCCAGATGATCAATCACGGGATCAGTACGGGCGCCTTGTTCCTGATCGTCGGCTTCATTTACGACCGACGTCACACGCGGCTGATTTCCGAATACGGGGGCCTCTACCGGGTCATGCCGGCCTATGCGGCCATCTTTGGGATCATCGCCATGTCGTCCATCGGCGTGCCGGGCCTGAACGGCTTCATGGGCGAATTCCCCATCCTGCAAGGGGCCTTGAAAGAGGACTTCTGGTGGGGCTTTGCGGCCGGGTGGGGCATCGTCCTGGGGGCCGGCTACATGCTGTGGCTGTACCAACGCGTGATCTTCGGCCCCGTCACCAAGCCCGAGAACGAGAACCTGCCGGACCTTCGGTGGAACGAATTCCTGAGCCTCCTGCCTTTGGTCCTCCTGGCCTTCCAGATCGGTATCTATCCGAAGCCTTACTTCCGGTGGATGGAAAAGCCTATGGAGTATATCCTTTACAAGGTCCGACCTCAGGAGCTGACGGGGGTTCCCCGGTCCCTCCCGACTGTCGTCCCGGCCCGGACCGGAGAGTCCGTCTCCCACGAGGCACCGGCGGCCCGGTAGTGTAGGCCTGACGACTGCTCCGGGGCGGACGGGAGCCCCGGAGGTCTGTAAGACATGATGCCGGGTCCGGTCACCCCTCTGCCGCCCCGCCGCGGTCCCCGCTGGAAAGGGGTCCGGGAATACGGCGAGTGGGTCCAAATCGCCCTGATGTTTCCGTCGTCCATCGCTGTCGGCTTGGCCATCGGGTATGGCCTGGACCGATGGTGGAAGACGATGCCCGTGTTCACGCTGGTGATGGCCCTGCTGGGGATCGTGGCCGGTTTCTATAACTTTTATAGAGCCTACACGCGGTGGGAACAGCGCCGACGGTCATGAGCGCCCCGTCCCGCCGTCCCGATATTCCCGAGACTGGGACCCGGGACCCCAAGGGGAGTCCGCATGCATACGTTGGTCAGCGCCGCCTGGGGTGTCTTACTGGCCCATTACAGTTGGGCCCTACTCATCGCCACGACGACCCAGGCCGTCGAGGCCGTCTTGCAGAAGGGCCGTCCCCGAGGACTTCGGGCGTGGGTCTTTTGGACCCTGGCCAAGTGGGGCCTGTACGGCCTATGGATTGGGTCGGGTCTCGTCGGTGGGAAGTTGTCCGGCCTCGGGATAGGGCTGGGATTCCTCGTCGGGTGGGTCGGAATCGCCGTCCAGTTCGCCCGCCGGCGGACGGGACCGGTCGTGATGGAAAGGCAGTAAGGCACTACGGCAAGGAGGGAATTCGGCAGGTCGGCCGATAGGCCGATAGAGTCCTGGATGGGCCAGGAGCGGCCCCAGGGCCTTTTGGACCCTCTGCCGAACGGTCCATCTTGCCGACCTGCCTTATTGCCTGACTGTCCTATTGCCCGAATGGAGGCGTGCCACGATGGAGCATCTGGAAGTACCGCCGTGGATCGCCATGCAATTCCACCATCTCCTTCAGAAGTTAGGGATCTCGCTGTCCGAGCGGGACGCCATCGCTTTGACGATGGTCCTGATCTTGGTCGTCGCCGTATCTGTGCTGTTCGGCTTGTATCGCAACCGCTATCGGATCGTGCCGACGCCGGTCCAGCAGGTCTTGGAGGGTTACTACGAGTTCATCCGGGGCCTCTGCGTGGACATGATCGGTGAAGAACGGGGCGAGCGATACGTCTCCGTCATCGGCACGGTCGGTCTCTTCGTCCTCCTGGCAAACCTCATGGGCCTGATTCCGGGCCTGGCTTCGCCGACCAGCAACCTCAACGTGACGGCCGGGGCGGCCATCTTTGTGTTCCTGTACTATCACCTGGAAGGCCTCCGGACCCATGGCCTGCTGGGCTACATCCGACACTTCATGGGGCCGGTCTGGTGGCTGGCCTGGTTGTTCCTGCCTGTCGAGATCATCAGCCATCTGGCCCGGGTCTTGAGCCTGTCGGTCCGTCTGTTTGGCAACATCTTTGGGGAGGACACCGTCATCCTGATCCTGTTCATGTTCATCTTCCCGATCATGGCTCCCCTGCCGGTCATGGTCTTGGCGATCATCACGAGTTTCGTGCAGGCCTTGGTCTTCGTGATGCTTTCGGTGACTTACATCGCCGGGGCCGTCGCCGGCGAGGAGCATCACTGAAAGGGATGGAATGACGAAGTGACGGAGGAACGGAGTGACGAAGTGGTGAAAGGGACGGGGGAACGGAGTCCATTTCTCGAGTTCTATTTCGGAAACCCTTTTTTCTGACTCCATCACTCCGTCACTTTATCACTTCGTCACTCTTCTTCAAGGAGGGAACCGACAATGCGCAAGTGGCTGGCTACGACGTTGACGCTGTGGATTGGGGCCGGTGGCATGGCCTTAGCCGCCGAGCCCGGGAACGCCGCCGGCGGCGACGGTCTGCGGGCTTTCACGTGGTTAGTCGTGACGGCCGGATTCGCCCTGGCTATCGCCGCCTCCATCGGGGCCATCTCACAGTCCCGGGCTTTGGTCTCGGCCTGCGAGGGCATTTCCCGGAATCCCGGCTCGGCGGACGCCATCCGGGGCTTGCTGATCCTGGGGTTGGCGTTTATCGAGTCGCTGGTGATTTACGTCCTGCTCATCGACTTTATCCTGCTCTTTGCCACCATCGGCCGGATCCCCCTGGGGGGTTAGCTCAGCTCGGGGGGCACGGTCGGGCCGTGCCCCCTTCCGACCGGATCGTGGACCTATCGGCCTAAGACCGTGGCTCATTCCATTATCCCGTCAGGCCACGGCCCGGGTCGCCGCCTGCCGCTCCAAGTAGGTCACGATGGATTCAAAAATCCACCGCCCATCGGTACTCCCCAAGATGGCCTCGGAGGCCCGTTCCGGATGGGGCATCATCCCCAAGATGCGGCCCGTCTCGTCCATCAGGCCGGCGATGGCCCCACGGCTTCCGTTGGGATTCGCCGAAGGACGGACCCGACCGGACGGGTCGCAGTACTGGAAAACGACCTGACCCCTCTGCCGGATACGCCGCAGGGTCCGGGCGGGGGCGAAATACTGACCCTCGTAGTGGGCAATGGGGACTCGTAGGACCCGACCCGGCGGGATGGCACACGTGAAGGGGGTGTCGTACCGGAGGGGCCGGATGTAGACGTCATCGCAGATAAAGGCCAGTCCTTTGTTGGGAAGCATCGCCCCCGGCAGGAGGCCAGCCTCTAAGAGGATTTGAAAGCCGTTGCAAATGCCCAGGACGACCCCACCCCGGGCGACAAAGTCCGGGACGGCCTGCACGACGGGACTGAACCGGGCCATCGCCCCCGTCCGCAAGTAGTCCCCGTAAGAGAACCCGCCCGGCAGGATCAGGACGTCCAGGCCCGTGAGGTCTGTGTCCTGATGCCACACGAAATCCGCCGTCTGCCTGAGGACATGACGGACGACGTGATAGGCATCGTAGTCACAATTACTGCCTGGAAAGATCACGACACCGAAGTGGAATCGACCCATGACGCGCCTCCAGCCGCCGACGGTATGTATATGGTAGTGGCCCTTTGGGGATTCGGCAATTCCGGAATTCGGCAGTGACTGTTCCATTTTTGGTGGGCGAATCGGTCAGATATGTAGGCCTGGAGCGGTTTTTCTTGGAATCCACACCCGGGTCCGAGCCGCAGCCCACTGGGATGAGCTTTTCCGGCCTTTCATCCACCG
>JAUQPV010000240.1 GCA_030550225.1 Acidobacteriota bacterium
TCTTTGCCTGGCTGAAGGGCGGCTTCCGGCGTTTGGCCCTGCGTCATGAGCGCCTCCTGGCGACCTTCCGGGGTTTCGTGTACTTGGCTTGCTTCCTCATCACCTGGAGAGTTTTGAGATGAGTTCTTAGGAAAACCTCGGGAGATACCTTAGGGAACGTCGAGCCCCACGAGTATGGTAAAGGTGGACGTTCTCTGGGCATCGGTAGTTCTCATATGCCTTAAATCCCGTGGAATCGAGAGAGACGGCGATGCAGGTCTCCAAGGGGCTGATCGCCGGCGTACGGGTCCGGCCCCTGCGTTGGATCCCCGACGAACGGGGCTTCCTGATGGAGCTCTTGCGAAGCGACTGGCCCGAGTTCGACTGCTTCGCCCAGGCTTACGTCACGGCATGCTATCCCGGCGTCATCAAGGCCTGGCACTACCATCAAAAGCAGTGGGACCACTTTGTATGCGTGTCCGGGATGGCCAAGGTCGTCCTCTACGACCCCCGGGAGGGTTCGCCAACGAGAGGCATGGTCAACGAGTTTCACATCGGAGTCTTCAATCCGTGCCTCATTAAGATTCCACCCCTGGTGTACCATGGCTTCACGGCCGAAGGCGGTCAGACGGCGCTGATCGTCAACTTCCCGACGGAGCTGTACGACTATGAACGGCCCGACGAATACCGTCTCCCCTACGACGACCCGTCCATCCCTTACGACTGGCGCATTCAGCACCGGTGAGGCGCCCCTCTTATGGACCTGCCGCTGGTGACGGTCATCATCCCCGTGTGGAACGAAGGGACCTTCATCGGGCCGTGCCTCGATTCGGTCGTCGCCAACGACTACCCGCGGGACCGGCTGGAGGTCCTCGTCGTGGACGGCGGGAGTCGCGACGGCACGCGGACCATCGTCGAGGAGTACGCCCGGCGCTACTCCTTCATCCGTCTGTTGGATAACCCCCGCCGGATTCCGGCGGCGGCCTTAAATATCGGCCTGCGGCACGCCCGGGGAGAGGTCATCGTCCGGATGGACGCCCATACGGTGTACGCCCCGGACTATATCCGGAAGTGCGTCGAATTCCTCGAGACGACGGAAGCGGCTAATGTCGGGGGCGTCCAGCGGGCCGTCGGACGGGGCGACGTCGCTGAGGCCATCGCCGTCGCCCTGACGAGTCCCTTCGGCGTCGGGGATGCCCGTTTTCGGTATGCCGACCGGCCGACGTGGGCCGACACGGTCTACCTGGGCGCCTGGCGGCGGGCGACGCTCGAAGCCCTGGGAGGCTTCGACGAGGCGTGGGCCGTCAATGAGGATTACGAACTCAACTACCGACTTCGCCGGGCCGGCGGGAAAATCCTGGTAGCGCCGGAGGTCCGGTGCTGGTATCATGTTCGTCCGTCCCTGGGGGCCCTGGCCCGGCAGTACGTTCGGTATGGCTTCTGGCGGGCCCGGACGGCCGTCGTCCATCCGGGGTCGCTCCGGTGGCGGCATCTGGCGCCGCCACTGCTGGTCCTCAGCCTGGTCGGGTCGGCGCTCCTGGGGGCGGCCGGGACTCGGTGGAGCCTCGTCGTCCCAGCCCTTTATGTCGTAGCTAACCTCGGGGCGTCCCTGGCAACGGCCTTCCGGCGGGGCCTGCGGTACCTACCGGTCCTGCCTATCGTCTACGGGACCCTGCACCTGAGCTGGGGGACAGGCTTCCTGGTGGGCCTGGTCCGCTGGAGTTTCCGAAGGACGTAGGGCAAAGGGCACAGGGCATAGAGCAAAGAGCATAGGGCATAGAGCATAGGGTACTGGCTCTTGGCTCTTTGCCCTTTATAGGCCCTTTATAGGAGGTCAAGCCCATGCCTTCTATCGTCCTGAAAATTCCCGAAGAGTTTCTACGTGTTATGAAATTACCGCCCGAGGAGTTGGAAAAAGAACTCCGTAAGGAGCTGGCCGTCGCCCTCTATCAACGCGGGGTCCTCTCCCTGGGCAAAGCCCGGGCCCTCGCCCAAATGACACGCTGGGAGTTTGAGGAACTCTTAGGTCAGCGTCGCATCCCTCGCCATTATACCGCCTTCGACCTGGAAGAAGATGTCCGCTATGGCTTGGGTCCTCAGTGACTCTTCCACGCTCATTCACCTATCCATGATCGGCAGGCTGGACCTGCTAAAGGAATTCTTTAGCAGGATTGTTATCCCCCCTGCGGTTTGGAGAGAAGTCGTCGAGGAAGGAAAGGGACGACCTGGAGCCATAGAGGTAGAAAAGGCTCGTCAGGAGGGATGGATCGAGATAGCTATACCCAGGAACGAGTCGCTCCTTCGGTTACTGAGACGAGAACTGGACGAAGGTGAAGCGGAAGTCATTGCTTTGGCCCTGGAGTATCAGGTGGCTCTTGTGTTACTGGACGAGACCGAGGCCCGGGACATAGCGGAATTGTATGCCTTGCCCAAGACCGGTGTAGTCGGACTGTTAATCCGTGCCAAGAGAGAAGGCAAAATATCATCTCTTCGAGTTGAACTGGACCGACTTCGTCATGAAGGTGGCTTTTGGATAGCGGAGGAGTTATACGTCCGTGCGTTACATGCTGTAGGAGAGACCATCCAAACAGAGGAATAGCTATCTTTCCTATCCATTCAGGACGGTCGATCGTCATGCGTGAGTCGTCACGCATCCCAGCGGGACGGCCGCATCGGAGGTGCACGCTATGGAGGGGGCCACAGTGCAGGCGGAGCCCCAGTCACGGGCCTGGGCGTTGAATTTACGGGAGCGGCGCTGGGTGGCGGCGGTGGGGGACGTCCTGGTTGCCGCCCTGGCGGCCGTCGGGGCTTTGGCCCTGTGGAGCTGGTCGGACCACGGGGCCGTCACGCTGGCTTGGATGATAGACCGTAGCCTATGGGTCCCGGCCTTGGTCGCCCTGTGGATGGCCGGCCTATGGCTCAGCGGTGCCTATGCCCTACCCTACTTTTATCAAGCGCCCTTCTCGAGACGAATCCTGCTGACGGCGGCCGGCCTGACGGTAGGAGCCTACCTGCCGGTTTACTTTGCGGCCCCTCGGACGGCCCTCCCCCGGTTGGTCGTCCTGGAGATGGCCGGGCTGGCAGTCGGCCTTACGGCCGGCTGGCGCCACCTGTGGGCCCGATGGATGGGCCACGGCACGATGGTCCGGCCCGTCGTCATCGTCGGGGCCAGTGAGGCTGGCCTCGCCGTGACGGCTCTCTTGCATGGGCGGCCCCAGGCGGGTTATCGAGCCGTCGGCTTCGTAGACGACCACTTCCCGGCGAGCGCTGTCGACGTGCCGGGGCTCGGGCCCCTACCTGTCGGCCGCGTGCGGGAATTGCCGGACCTCGTGGCCCGCGCGGGGGCCGTTGAGGTCGTCGTGGCGACCCGGGGCACCCCCACGCCGGACCTGGCCGATGCCCTGACCCGATGCCACGCCTGGGGTGTCGCCGTCACTTCGGCCGTCGAACTTTACGAAGCCCTGACGGGTCGCGTCCCCCTGGATTGGGTCGGCGACGACTGGCTGACCGCCTTGCCCCTGAACCACCGGGGGACGGGCATCCTGTATCGGACGGCCAAGCGCCTGATGGACGTCATCGGGGCCACGCTGGGACTCCTGCTCTTTTTACCGTTCCTACCGTTCATTGCCCTGGCCATCCGGCTGGACTCGCCAGGGCCCGTCTTTTACCGCCAAAAGCGGGTCGGCCGGGGCGGCCGAGTCTTCACGATTTGGAAGCTTCGGACGATGCGGCCCGACGCCGAAGCCGAGGACCGGCCCGCCTGGGCCCAGGTCGACGATCCCCGCATCACTCGAGTCGGCCGCTGGCTTCGCAAGTTCCGGATCGACGAGTTCCCTCAGTTCTGGAACGTCTTGAAAGGGGACATGAGCGCCGTCGGGCCCCGACCCGAGCGGCCCGAATTTGAAGCCGAATTGGCCCGGCACATCCCCTTCTACCCCCTGCGCCACGCCGTCAAGCCCGGCATGGCCGGCTGGGCCATGATCCATCACGACTACGTCGACAGCCTGGAAGACGCCAAGGCCCGCCTGGAATACGACCTGTACTACATCAAACACCAGTCCCTGTGGCTGGACGTCCAGATCATCGTCCAGGCCGTCCTGGAGCTCCTGGCCCGGAAGGGACGGTAAGAGGAATGCCAACTGCAGGGCTGGGCTTCTCCTTTCAAGGGCATAGGGCCAAGCGCAAAGCGCATAGAGTATCTGCCCTATGCCCTCGGTCCGAACGCTCCATCGCGGCCGACCTCCCTGGATAGAGTGAATGGCGAATAGCAGGCGGCGGACAGCGAACAGGGGAAATACGATTCCCTATTCGCTATTCGCCGTTCGCCCTATGCCCTTTACCCTTGTTTCAGTCGGCAAGGTCCCGACTTGGGTTATACTATGGAGGCGGGAAGCCTGAATGGTGAGGACCCTCATGAAGGTCCTGGTCGTCGACGAGCGGAAGGAAGTCGTCCGGGAGCCGTACGTCATCCGCCTGGGGGGCTGGACCCTGGAGCGGTACCTCCGGGAAGCCCCGGAACACGCCCGGTGGGAATT
>JAUQPV010000015.1 GCA_030550225.1 Acidobacteriota bacterium
TGGTGGGCGAATCGGTCAGATATGTAGGCCTGGAGCGGTTTTTCTTGGAATCCACACCCGGGTCCGAGCCGCAGCCCACTGGGATGAGCTTTTCCGGCCTTTCATCCACCGATTTTGGAACAGTCACGGCGTCTGAACCGTCACACGTCTTGGAGGGAGAAGCCGAAAGAGGTCCGTCATTCTGGCACATGGTCCTGAGCCAGGAACTATGAACCATGAGCCGATCGGAGGACGGCGATGGGCTTTCGGGTCTTCATCACCGGATGTGCGGGCTATCTGGCCCGGGGTTTGATCCAGGCCTGCCGGGAAGACCCCGACGTCGAGTGGGTCGGCGGTAACGACGTCCGGACCCCTCCGGACACGACGGGCTGGCAGTTCTTCCATTTCGACGTGGTCGACCCCGGCCTGGCCGATGTTTTACGAGAGCATCGGGTCGACACCCTGGTCCACCTGGCCTGGGTCTTCAATCCGACCCACGACCCGGCCTTGGAATACCGGGTGGACGTCGAGGGCACCCGCAACGTCCTGACGTGTGTCCTCACGGCCGGTGTGCCCTATCTGATTTACTTAAGCAGTACGACGTCTTACGGGCCCCATCCGGATAATCCCACGGCCGTCGACGAGGACTACCCCCGTCGGGGCCATCCCTCGTATTTGTACTCCAAGCATAAGGCCCTCGTGGACACGATGGTCCTCGAGTTCATGCAGGCGCATCCCGAGGTCGGCGTCTTCATGGTCCGGGCCCCGATCGTCCTGGGGCCGAATACTCGGAACGTCGTGACGGCGATGGCCGACCTGCCCGTCATGGTCGGCATCCGGGGCTACGACCCGCCGCTCCAGTTCCTCCACGAAGAGGACATGCGGCGGCTCTTGCATTGGGCCGTCCTGCGTCGACCTGTCGGCGTCTTCAACGTCGCCGGTCATGGGACCCTGCGGTACTCGGAGATCGTCCGACGTCTGCGCAAACCGGTCGTCTGGCTCCCGGCCTGGCTTCTGTATCCCCTGGTCGCCCTCGGCTGGAGCCTCCGCTTGCTTCCATTCCCGCCTTCGATCCTGGACTTCATCCGGTACCCCTGGGTCGGTCGGACGGACCGCTTTGCGGCCCGGTGTGACTTCGAGGTTCGGTACAGCTCGGAGGACGCCCTGATGGCTTATGCGCGGGCCCGCTGGCCCCATCGGTACAGGTAGCAAAACCCTCCGGCCTATTTACCGACTTGCCCGAAGGGAGGCGGGACGATGCTCCGACGGTGGTGCATCCTCGGATGTTGGCTATTGGGCCTGGGGCTCCTGAGTCACGGGGCCGCCGGGCCGACGCCCGAAGCTGTTTACGACGTCGTCATCCGGAACGGCCGCATCTATGACGGGAGCGGCCGGCCACCTTTCGTCGGCGACGTCGCCATTCGGGGGGACATGATCGCCCGGGTCGGCCGGCTCGGCCGAGCGCGAGGTCGTCTGGAAATCGACGCCACGGGCCTCGCCGTGGCCCCGGGGTTCATCAACATGCTGAGCTGGGCGACCGAGTCGCTGATCGCCGACGGCCGGGCCTTGAGCGACATCCGGCAGGGCGTCACCCTCGAGGTCTTCGGCGAGGGCTGGTCGATGGGTCCCCTCAACGACGCCATGAAGGCGGAAATGAAGCGTCAGCAGGGGGACATCCGGTACGACATCGAGTGGACGACCCTGGGAGAGTACCTCGAGTACCTGGTCCAGCGGGGCGTCGCCCCCAACGTGGCGTCCTTCGTCGGGGCGACGACCGTGCGGGTCCACGTCCTGGGCTACGAGAACCGGGCGCCGACGCCGGCCGAGCTCGAACGGATGAAAGACCTCGTCCGGCAGGCGATGGAGGAGGGCGCCCTCGGCGTCGGCTCGGCCCTCATCTATGCGCCGGGCGCCTACGCCCGGACCGACGAGCTCGTCGAGCTTGCCCGGGTCGCCGCTCGGTACGGCGGGGTGTACATCTCCCACGTCCGGAGCGAGGGCAACCGCCTGTTGGAGGCCATCGACGAGGTCATCACCATCGCCCGTCGGGCGGGCATCCGGGCCGAGATCTACCACTTTAAGGCGGCGGGACGGGCCAACTGGCCGAAGCTGGAGGCGGCCATCCGCAAAATCGAGGCCGCCCGCGCCGAGGGCCTGGCGATCACGGCTGACATTTACGTCTACACGGCCGGGGCCACGGGCCTCGACGCGGCCATGCCGCCGTGGGTCCAGGAAGGCGGCCTCCAGGCTTGGATCGAACGCCTGAAGGACCCGCAAATCCGGGAACGGGTCCGCCGAGAGATGACGACACCGTCGGACGAGTGGGAAAACCTCTACCTGCTGGCCGGTCCCGAAAACATCGTCCTGGCTGGATTCAAAAACGAGGTCCTCCGACCCTTGATCGGCAAGACCCTGGCCGAGGTCGCCGCCTCACGGGGGAAGTCGCCTGAAGAGACGGCGATGGACCTCGTCGTCGAAGACGGCAGTCGTGTGGAGGCCATCTATTTCCTGATGGACGAGGACCAAGTCCGCCGGAAGATCGCCCTCCCATGGGTCGCCTTCGGGTCGGACGCTGAGGCACCCGCACCGGAGGGCGTGTTCTTGAACTGGAAGCCCCACCCCCGGGCGTACGGCAACTTTGCCCGCTTGCTGGGTCGGTACGTCCGAGACGAGAAGGTCATCCCCTTGCAGGAAGCCATCCGGCGGTTGACGTCCTTCCCGGCCCGGAATCTGCGGATTTCCCGACGGGGCCTCCTGAAGGCCGGCTACTATGCCGATGTCGTCGTCTTCGACCCGGCCCGCATCCAGGACCATGCCACCTATGAGGACCCCCATCGGCTGGCGACGGGCGTCCTCCACGTGTTCGTCAACGGTGTCCCGGTCCTCCGGGACGGGGAACCGACGGGCGCGACGCCAGGTCGGGTCGTCCGAGGCCCCGGCTGGCGCGGGGCCGGTCTCCGACCGACCCGGCATGGACGCGGCCTATCGCACGTAGGGACGCCTCAGCGGTTCGCCCCGACCGGGTCCGAGGCCTGAAGGACCAGGTGGACGTCCCGGCACGTCAGGGCCGTCCGATCCCAGGCTCGCAGACGGAGGCAACCCCAGGCGGTGTCCCCCGCCCGATAGAGGGAATCCAGTCGGAAGGGCCCGTAGCGTCGGGCCTGTTCGTTGGCCTGGACGGTGGGCAGGGGGCGATCGCCCCAGACCAGGTCGTATCGAAGAGGCCGACCCGGCGTGCGGCAAGCCAGGTGAGCCGCCATCGCAGGCGGATCGGAAACCGGCGGCCGGCGGCGCACCCGGACAGCGAAATCCCACTGCGGCCGGGGCGGACAGGCGATCAACCAGACCCCTGTCTGGAGAGATCGGGTGATACAGCGGTCTCGTGGGACGCCGACCTCGACGAACCCATCGCCGAGGGGCAAGAAGCGGTATAGGGCTGGGACGATGCGGGGCTGAGCCGACGCCAGGAGGCTGAAGGCCAAGCCGGCGGCCCACCAAAGGGGCCGAACGACCGGGCTTCCAGGGGCTGGCTGATCCCCGCCGTTCACCCCCGGTGGATTCGACCGAACCCATCGAACTAAGATGAAAAGCCCGACCGTAGCCAGACCCAAGCCCCATACGTAGTTCGGAAGCCAGAAGCCAGCAACGCCCTTCGTATACGAGGGCAAGAAGTCCGGGAGATACACCCGTAGATTGCTCATATGCTCGAAGACCAAGCCCGCCCGGACGGGCGTGTCCCGATTCGTGGACTGGTAAATCGACGGTGGAATCGAGGCCATCCGCCAGGGGAGCAGGACGCTCCATATACCGGCGATCACGAGGCCGTTCCGGCCCCACCGCCCCAGACGGTCCCAGGCGACCGGCAGGCCCAGGGCCAGGGTCCACACGACGGGCGTGATAGGACGGGCCGGCGGCGAGAAGCCGCCCCGGATGGTCGAAAGGGCGTAGAAGCCTACATGGGCGGCCATCAGGAAGGCCGCCGCTCGGAGAGCGTTCCCACCTCGCAGGCACCCATAAGCCAGTCCCAAAAGGCCCCCGGCGTAGACGGGACTCAGGGGCAGGAGACCGTCCCGTTGGTCCAGGAAGTAGTCCAGAAGGGTCGACCCGCGGGTCCGCCACAAGGACGTATCCTGCAAGAGCCACCGGACATTTGCCCACGTCTCTTCCCGGCGGCTCCCGCCCACGTAAGCGGCCAAAGGATTCACCTGGCCATACAAGTCCACGATCCATACCTCATACAGACCCAGGCTCGCAACGACGGGGATCAAGAAAGCCCCCATGGGGCGCCGAAGTTCGGGCCGTCTCATGCGCCATACGCTCAGGAGGCCCCAGGCGAGCAGGACGGCCACGTACTTCAAGCCCAACCAAACCAGGAGGCCGACCATCCCGCCGGCCAGGAGGAGCCGGGTCGGACGATAAGGCCCGGCCCACCACCCTCGGAAGGCCCAGACCATGAGGCCGAAGGCCGCCATCTCGGGATACAGGTGGTAGGCCAAGAAGAAACAGGGTCCAGAGAGGCCCACGACGGCTGTCCCGGCCAAAGCCCGTCCCGGCGAGTGCCCCATCTGTCGAAGCAAGGCCCACAGGCCGGCCATCGCCCACGCCGCGACTAAGGCCATCGCCCCCCGGGCGACAGCTTCCACGGGAAGGCCCGTCTTCATCGCGAACGCATAGAACGGCGCCAACCAGACGCTCAAGCCCGGTGCATGGATGGAATACCACGTGTCGGGCGCCCGCCCCGGCCAAGCGTGAATCGCCAGGGGCCCGGCCGAGGGCCTCAAGAACCGCCGGTAGGTCCGCCCCAAGTAGTTGTTGTAAACGTTGACGTCCCCGTCCTCGACGATGGACTGCGTGACGACCAAGTAGTGCGGCTCGTCGCCCGTGAGGCCCAGCGTCGGAAATAAGACCTCAAAGGCCATCAGGCCGTAAAGGCCCAGGAATCCCAGACCCACGTGCCACGGGCGTAGACGCTCCGTCCAGGGAGCCAGTCGACGGACGACAGCCGGTCCCCACGCCAGGACGACATAGAGACCGGCGGCTGTCCCCAAGGCCCAGGTATGCCGCGCCCGCAGGTCATCGAGCGTCCATGCGTCCAGGGTCGTTCCTAACGGGATCAAGAGAAGGAGCCAGGGGAGCCGGTCCGTCCAGCCCTGGGCCGGTACCTGCCGCCATCGGACGGACCGGCCTTCCAACCGATGGAGGCGCAGGTATTCGATGGCCCAAAGAAAGCCGAGGCTCCCAAGGGCACCCCACAGGAGACACCCAACCGATTCGGGCCATAGCATTCGACCGACGGCTACCCCCGGGAGGCCCATCCACAGGCACCCCAGAGCCCAGGAAAGACCCAACCATCCACCCCTTTCCACCGTCCACCCCCGCTGGTGGCCCATGACCGGTAGGGTCGGCGGCCGTAAGGCCCAAACGTTGGCCTGCACCGCTACAGGCCCCCGACCGGACTTAACACCCCGGTCTCGCCGCTCCTCTTTTTACCCCTCAGCCGGATCGATCCTGTAAGACGATGAGAAAGGACTCCTCGGCGATGCTCAACTGACGCCGATATCGGGCCAGCAATCGGATGAGGTCCTCGACAGCCGACTTCTCGTGGGCCGGTACAGTCCCAGCCTCCAACATGTCCCGTAGACTCAGCTCGAGGTCATGGGCCCGACCCCGAGCCGGGATGACGACAAGATATTGGCCTGTCGATACGGGAAACAGACGAATGCCCGCCACTCGAGTCAGGGTCTCGAGGTAGGGGACCAAAATCAGATGCTGGCCCGGTAGTATCTCCCGAGTGCGCACTTGATGGGGGTCCTCTTCGCACCACTGTCGCTCGACCAAGTCGACGATCGCCCGGGATAGGTCCGCGTGAATGGTCCGGAGTTTGTCGATGACCTCCAGGGGAAGCGTCACCGTGACGGCCCGAGCCGGGCGTCCAAACTTCGGGGGACGTCCCCGCTTGCGTCGCGGGCGTAAATCTGACAAAGTCATTCCAACCCTCCCCTGAGGGTAGGCTCCCGTAGGACCATCGGATAGACGATCCGGTTTAGCCCTATTTTCCTACGAATAATTGCTGAAGTCAAGACCCTAAGTCCCTTGACATACCGTCTAAAAGCCGTCTATAATTTCATCTCGCAAAATAGCCACATACGGGATTTTAATGAAGAATAGGCTCGCCCAAAAGCGAGTATCGGGAGGCGTCGAGGTCCGCCGCGAACTCTTGGGTCCGGAGGAGGCGCGGTCGTGCCCGGCCTGTGGGGCCGTCGGCACGCTGGTCCCCTTCCGGGGCGGCGACCTCCGGGGAGCGGACCTCCGGCCGGACGACGTCCGGATCACGGACGCTCAGTACGGACGATGTTGGCCCCTGAGCCGCTGTCGTCGGTGTGGGATGGTGACGGCCCATCCGATGCCTCCGGCGGAACTCCTGAGTCGGTTATACGAAGCCGTCGAGGACCCGACCTATGCGGCCGAGGCCCCCTTCCGACGGCGGAACTTTGAACGGATTTTGCGATTTCTGACGGACCGGCTGGGCCTGCGGCCCGGGCGTTTGCTGGACGTCGGAGCGGCCCTGGGCGTCCTGGTCGAAGCGGCCCGGGGGGCCGGCTGGGATGCTTACGGCATCGAGCCGAGCCGGGCGATGGCCGAGGCGGCCCGGCGGCGGGGGATCCCCGTGGAGACGGCTCGGCTGGAGACGTGGGACGGGCCGGTCCATGCCTTTGACGTCATCACGCTGTTAGACGTGATCGAGCACGTCGCCGAGCCGGACTGGTTTTTAGCCAAGGCCCTTCGGCATCTCCGGCCGGGGGGTATCGTCTGCATCGTGACGCCGGACGTGACGAGCGTGGCGGCCCGGCTCCTGGGTCGTCGCTGGTGGCACTACCGGCCGGGGCACGTACAGTTCTTTTCACCCCGTTCCTTAAACGCCCTGATCGAGCGCTTGGGCGGGCGGGTCGTGGCGCGACGTCGCTACTGCTGGTTCTTCAGCCTGGACTTCTTGCTGAGCCGTTTCCACGGGGGCCGGCCTGTATCGTGGCTCCCAGAGAGGTGTCGTCGATGGGTCCTTCCGGTCAACCTTCGAGACTCTTTGGAGGTATACGCCCGCTGGGGTCACCCCGAGGCGAGCGTTGGACCCGGTGGGGCATCTACCTGAAGGCCCTGCGTCTGGACCGGTGGCCTCGGAGTCTGGCCGTCCTACCAGGTTGGGTCTTGGCCCTGGTGTGGCACCGTCGGCCCTGGGAGGGGGCGGCCCTGGGGGCCCTGGTCGGGGCTTACCTGGCGACCCTGGGCGTGTCCATCTTCAACTACGTCCTCAATGAGGTCACGGATGCCCCGTATGACGCTCACCATCCGGTCAAGCGGGACCGTCCGGTCGTCCAGGGCCGGGTTTCGGTCGGAGGCCTGATGGGAATGGGCTTGGTGGCCCTCGGGGCTGGATTCCTGGTCGGCCATTGGCTGAGCCCCTATGCTTGGCTTCCCCTCCTGTTTCTGGCCATCGCCGGCTTCCTGTACAACGTACCCCCGCGGGCGAAGGACGTGCCGTATCTGGATGCCCTGATGGAGGCCGTCAACCAACCTATCCGCTTTCTCATCGGGTGGTTCAGCGTCGTGACCTGGGAACGGGACTGGCCATCGCCGTGGGTCCTGGCGGCCGTGTGGGCCTTCAGCGCCTTTCTCATGTACACGAAGCGGCTGGCTGAGAAGCTGAGCCTGCCCGATGTGCAGGCCGTCCTCTATCGACGCTCCCTGGGGGCCTACTCCAAGGGGCGCCTGGTTGCCTGCATCGTCGGGTCCGGGATCGCCACGTTGGTCGCCTTGGCCGGGGCGGCCCTGCATCTGGGACGGCCCCGGCTGTGGCTTCTCCTCCCGGGGGTGGCGGTGTATGCCCTGTGGATTTACAAGCAGGCCACGCGGCATCCTCACTACAGCGACGAGCCCGAGGCTTTGTTCCGACGCCCCGTCTTTCTGGTCCTCACGGGCCTCCTAACCGTCGGGGCCCTATGGGCACTCCAGCAAGGTCCATAGATAGGGCAAAGACAAAGGGCATAGAGCATAGAGAATAAGGGTCCTGAGCCCTTGGCTCTATGCCCTTTGCCTTTATTTATACGGGGACAGGGACCTGCTGGAGGACGTCCTGAAGGATCCCCTGGGCCCATTCGACCGTCGGTGTCGAGGGCGGTGTGCGGGGAATCAAACGGTGGCTCCATACTGGGGTGCACAAGGCCTGGATGTCGTCGGGCGTGACGTACGGACGGCCCTCCATTAAGGCCCGGGCCCGAGCGGCGGCGACCATGTGCTTGCCGGCCCGGGGGGATATGCCTAAGAGGACCTGGGGATGCCGTCGGGTCACCCGAGCCAGTTGAACGATGTACTGGAGGATGTCCGGGTGGACGTGCACCTGCTCGGCCGCCGCCTGGAGGGCCAGGACGTCTTGCGTCGTGGCGACGGCCTGGACTTGCTGGAGGAGACGCTCCGGCGAGGGCGTCTGCAGGATGTGCGACTCGGCCTGGGGGTCCGGATAGCCGACGGGGATGCACATCAGGAAGCGGTCCATCTGACTTTCTGGCAAGGGGAACGTCCCCTGAAACTCGATGGGATTCTGGGTCGCCATCAGGAAGAACGGCCGGGGCAGGGGATACACCCGGTGGTCCAGGGAGACTTGATGCTCAGACATGACCTCCAGGAGGGCGCTCTGAGTCTTGGGGCTCGCCCGGTTGATCTCGTCGGCCAGGACGATGTGGGCAAAGACGGGGCCTTCCCGGAACTCGAAGGTCTGCGTGTCGGGCCGCCAGATGTGGACGCCCAGGATGTCCGAGGGGAGCATGTCGCTGGTGAACTGAATCCGGCGGAATGACGCCTGGATCGCCCGGGCGAGCGCCTGGGCGAGGACCGTCTTGCCGACGCCGGGCACGTCCTCCAGGAGGATGTGACCCCCGGCGATCAGGGCCGTCAGGGCCAGGTCGACGGCCCGGTCGACGCCCAGGACGACCTTCTGGACTTCTCGGCGAATCGACCGAATCCGGTCGGTCGCGTTCATACGTCGACCCGCAGGTGGAGTTCTCGAAGTTGGCGTTCGGTAACTTCCGACGGACTTCCCGTCATGAGACACTGGCCTGATGAGGTCTTGGGGAAGGCGATGACGTCTCGAATCGAGGGCGCTCCAGCCAGGAGCATCACGATGCGGTCCAGGCCCAGAGCGATGCCCCCGTGGGGCGGTGCCCCGTAGCTCAGGGCCTCCAGCAGGAAGCCGAACTTCGAGCGGTACTCCTCGGGCGGGATCTGCAGGATCTCGAAGACGCGTTCCTGGTCCGGACGGCGGTAGTTTCGGATGCTCCCGCCGCCGATCTCGACGCCGTTGACGACCAAGTCGTAAGCCCGGGCCCGCACCCGCTCGGGCCGGGACGAGAGCCACTCGAGCGTCTCCGGCTGGGGGCTCGTGAAGGGGTGGTGTCGGGCGACCCAGCGGCCTTCCTCGTCGCTCCACTCGAGGAGCGGGAAGTTGATGACCCACAGGAAGTGCCACCCGGCATCGTTCGGGACCCATCCCTCCTGCCGGGCCAACTCCAGACGGATCACCCCCAGGACGCTACACGTCGCCTCTCGGGGACCTGCCATCAAAAGGGCCAGCCCTCCGTCGGCCAGTCCGAGACGTTCCCGCAAAGCCGCCAGCTCCGTCGGCCGCAGGAACTTGGCGACCGGCGACTGGGGCGCCTCGCCCGCGGGCCATCGAACCCAGACGAGACCCCGACCCCCGAGCTGTTTCGCCCGTTCGGTGAGGTGGTCCAACCGATTCCGGGGCCAAGCGGCCCCACCCGGGATGGCCAGGGCCGTGACGACGTGACCCTCCGTCCGGGCGGCCTCCCGGAAAATCCGGAACTCGGTATCGACGAAGAGGTCTGTGACCGTCGTAAGGCAGTAGCCGAAGCGGGTGTCCGGTTTATCCGAGCCGTAGCGTTCGATGGCCTCGTCGTAGTCCATCCGAGGAAAGGGGACGGGGATGTCGTAGCCTGCTTCTTGCCACATCCGCCGGACAAGGCCCTCCGTCAACGTCATGACGTCGTCTTCCGTGACGAAGCTCATCTCGATGTCGACCTGCGTGAACTCGGGTTGGCGGTCGGCCCGCAAGTCTTCGTCCCGAAAACAACGGGCGATCTGAAAATAGCGGTCGAAGCCAGCGACCATCAGGACTTGCTTAAAGAGTTGGGGCGACTGGGGGAGGGCGTAAAACTTACCCGGCTGGAGGCGGGACGGGACCAGAAAGTCTCGGGCCCCCTCAGGCGTCGACTTTGTGAGGATGGGCGTCTCGACCTCCAGGAAGCCTTGCTCGTGCAGGTACTGACGGGCCGCCCAGACGACGCGATGCCGGAGCTCCAGGTTTCGGAACATCGCCGGTCGCCGCAGGTCCAAGTACCGGTAGCGCAGGCGGGTCGTGTCGTGAACGTCCGCCTCGTCAGCGATGGAGAAGGGGACCGGCTCGGCCGGGTTCAGGACTTCCAGGGCTTCGGCGACGACCTCGACGGTCCCCGTCGGAATCTTCGGATTGACGGTATCAAGCGGACGCAGGGCGACCTGACCCCGGACCTGCACGACGCTCTCGGCCCGAAGTTTGGCCGCCGCATCCATCAGGTCCGGGACCCGTTCCTCCCGAAAGACGACTTGGACGATGCCCGTCCGGTCCCGCAGGTCGACAAAGACGACGCCGCCCATGTCCCGCACGCGATGGACCCATCCGGCCAACAGGACAGACTGGCCGACGTGGACTTCCCGAAGTTCGCCGCACAGGTGGGTTCGATACGGGGACATAAGCGACTCCTTATCGGGATTCCCGGACGACCCGACGGGTCTTTTCGGACTCGGCAACGATGAGGTCGGCGATGTATCGGAGCGTCTCGGCCATCTCCCGCCGGGCTTCTTCCTGACCCTGCTGGATGCGTTCCAGGAGGGTCAGGGTGTCCTGACGGTTCTGTTGGATAAGGGTTTGGATCTGAGATAGAAGGCTCATAGCGTCCCGGTGATTCTGTTGCATAGAAGCCTGGATCCGTTCCAAGAGGACCATGGCGTCTTGATGATTCTGCTGGGCGAGGGTCTGCATCCGTTCCAGGAGGGCCACGACGTGCTGATGGTTCTGCTGGGCCAGCTTACGGGCTTCTTCTTGGCTCTGCTGGATCTGGGCCAGGAGGGCTACGGCTTCTTGATGACTCTGCTGGGTAGAGGTCTGGATCTGGGCCAGGAGGGCCATGGCGTCTTGGTGGGCTTGCTGGGCAAAATTCTGCATCCGTTCCAGGAGGGCCACGACGTGCTGATGGTTCTGCTGGGCCAGCTTACGGGTCTCCTCCTGACTCTGCTGGATCTGGGCCAGGAGGGCTAAGCTGTCCTGATGGGCCTGTTTCATCCAACGTCCGTTTCGCCAGGCCAAGACCCCTAAGACGCCCGTCAGGAGCGTGATAGCGACACCAAAAACCTCCATCGGGCAGACTCCGACAAAGACGTCCAGTAAAGTTTAGGTCATATCGAAGGGGCGTCCAATAGCAGGGCCCGGCGGAGGGCCTCGACGGCTTCTTCAGGGGAGAGCGTCGCCTGACGGCTGGCCGACATGTCCCGCAGGGTCCATCGGCCGACCCGGAGTTCGTCGTCCCCGATGATCACGGCAAAGCGGACGCCGGCCCGGTGGGCGCTCCGGAGGCCGCTCTTGACGCTCCCGACGTCCATACGGGCCCATGCGGGGATTCCCAGGCGGCGGACCGTCTGGACGCCCTGTAAGGCCACCCCGCGGGCTGCCTCCGTGAGGGGCAGGAACATCACGGCCAGGGCCGACGTCGGGTCCGCCGCCTCGGGCAGGACGGCCATCAAGCGCTCCATCCCGATAGCGAACCCGACGCCCGGCCAGTCGGGTCCGCCGAGCGCCCGCAGGAGGCCGTCGTACCGACCTCCGCCCAGGACAGCGTTCTGGGCACCCAGGCCCTCGGCCGTCATCTCGAAGGCCGTCCGCATGTAATAGTCCAGGCCCCGCACCAGGCGGGCGTTGCGGACGTAAGGTACGTCCAGGGCCGCCAGGGCCGTCCGGACGGCATCAAAGTGGGTCCGGCACGGGTCGCACCAGTAGGCATCGATGACCGGGGCTCCCTGCAAGACCGCCTGACAGACTTCGTTCTTACAGTCCAGGACCCGCAGGGGGTTGCGGTCCATCCGGCGCCGACAGTCGGGGCACAATTCCTCAGCATGGGCTTGCCAGTAAGCCCGAAGGGCCGCCTGGTAGGCCGGCCGACACGTCGAGCAACCGATCGAGTTCACCTCGACCTGAACGTTCTGAGCCCCGACATGACGAAGAAACTCCCAGCCCAGGGCGATGACCTCGGCATCCACCTCAGGCGCCGACTCTCCCAGGGCCTCGACCCCGATCTGGTGGAATTGTCGGTACCGCCCCCGCTGGGGCCGCTCATGGCGGAACATCGGCCCGATGTAGAAGTACCGGTAGGGCGGCGGCATCGTCTGGTCGAAGCGGTGTTCGACGAAGGCCCGCAGGACCGAGGCCGTCCCCTCGGGTCGGAGGGCCAGCCAGTCGCCGCCCCGGTCCTGGAAGACGTACATCTGCTTTTCGACGATGTCGGTCGTCTCGCCGATACCCCGCTCGAAGAGTTCCCGGACCTCGAAGATGGGGGTCCGGATTTCCCGAAAGCCGTAAAGCCGGAATAGCGTCCGAGCGGCCGCCTCCACGCGAGCCCACCGCTCGCTGTCCGGCGGAAGTAGATCCGACGTGCCACGAGGCGCCTGATACGTCTTCCCGGTCATGGGATGCCTGATGTAAGGGATCTGGCCGTTCGGGAATTCGGCATCCGGCAATTCGGGAATTCAGCAGTTCGGGAGGTGGGGGACCAGGTGCTGGGCACTTCAACAGATCGAGCCTCCGACGACGGGACGCTCAGGCCTTGAAGTTCCCGGACTGCCGAATTGCCGAATCCCGAGTAGCTGGATGGCCGAATCCCCGAACTGTCCACCGCCTATCTGCCGAACGGCCCATCTGCCCGATACATGTCTTTATATTCGACGTAGAGCATCGTGTTCTCGTGAATGCGGGCGACCTCCTCGTCGGAGAGAGCCCGAACGACCCGGGCCGGGACACCCATCACGAGCGACCGGGGCGGGATTCGCATGCCCGGCGGGACGAGGGCCCCGGCCGCCACGAGACTCTCGTCGCCGATCTCGGCCCCATCCATGACGATCGCTCCCATCCCGATGAGGCACCGAGACCCGACCCGGCAGGCGTGCACGATAGCCCCGTGGCCGACGGTCACGTACTCCCCGATCTCGGTCGGGTAAAGGTCCTTCGCGACGTGGACGACCACATTGTCCTGTAAGTTCGTGTAAGCCCCGACCCGGATGCAGTGCATGTCGGCCCGCAGGACAGCCCCGAACCAAATGCTCACATGAGGCCCCAGGACGATGTCCCCGATGAGCGTCGCCGTCGGGGCGACCCACGCCGTCGGGTCGATGACGGGCGTCTTCCCACGAAAACCGTAGATCGGCATCTCGCTCTCACACCAAGATAAAGATGACCCCGGCCACGACGGTCGTCCAGTACCCCCGGGGGTCGCCCTCGGCACTCTGCGTGCAGTTCCGAGACAGGACGATCTGGCCCGACAGCCGATAGGCTTCGAGTTGCTCGTCCCAGGCCCGCTGAGGGTCGTACTCGAGGCCCAGCGTCGTCGCCAGCATAGCGGCCGCCAGGTCCTCGGCGTATTCCCCGGCTTCTTCTTCGGTCTGGCCGAAGGAGTGATGCTCCGAGATGTACCCGTAGAGATTCGGGTCTCGGGGAAGGGCCAAGCCGACCGAGGCGACGATCCGACGGCCCGGCTCGTTCGTCGCGTTCTCGCTGAGGACGCAGAAGACGATGCTCCCCGGCCGGAGCATGCGGATGCCCTCCTCCCGGTCGATGAGCTCACAGCCGGGTGGAAAAATCGAAGAGACTCGGACCAGATTGTACGGGGCGATGCCCGCATTCCGCAGGGCCTCCTCGAAGCTGGCCAGCTTCTCCCGGTGGTACCCGACGCCCCGGGTCAAGAAGGCATACCGTGGGACCATCAGACCGTTCAACACGGCCGCAACCTCACTTTGAAAAGGTAAAGTCGTGACGTCGTGACGACGTCCGAGAGAGGCCGAGTCTGAGGCGGCTTCGGTGCATCGTTACGACGTCACGGTAAGGTCGCACGGGCGTGCGTCCCCTCCAGAAGAATCGGGCTTCCTGACTGGTAGAGAAGGCCGGTCGGACACCGTCCTCACGAACCCAACAGCCCTGTCAAGTCAGGATTTCATCGACGGGGACTTCCAGACCGGCCAACCGGCGGGACCGGGCGACTTCGCCGGGACCGTAACGCCCGACGAGCTCATAAGCCCCCTCCTGCAGAGCGAAGACCTCGACCGTCCGCCGATCCGGATCGACCAGCCAGTATTCGGCAACGCCCGCTCGAGCGTACTCATAGAACTTCTCACTCCGGTCCGTCCGGCGGGTCTGGGGGGAGAGGACCTCGACGACCAGGTCGGGTACGCCGCAGAATTGCTCACCGAGGCGGTCAGCGTGTTCTCGAGCTATAAAGAAAATATCGGGCTCCCGAATCTTGCCGGGCCACAGGCGGACCGGCAGAGGCGCGACATGGACTTCCCCGAGGTCGTGAGTCCGGACAAACGTATAAAGCTGGACGAAGAGCCGTTCGACGACCGTCTGATGCCTGCGGGTCGGGTGCGGGGGCATGATGAGTCTCCCCTCAGACAGCTCGACGTATCGGTTCGTATCGGGCAGGGCGAAATAGTCGTCCTCGGTCCATTGGCCCGGCGGTGGAAACAGCTCCGTGACAGACGTCGATGTCGACGACGGTCGCCGGTCCCTACGCTTCATAGTGGCTACCTCCCCTCCCAAGGCCGTTCGGACCGTAGAAATCCCGATGGGCTTTTTCGACCCTTCGAGAAGGACGATTTTCCAGGCGTCGAGGCCGATGGTCCCCTTTGGCGCATGGCCATGAGCTATCAGCTATGAGCCATGAGTCGATACAAACCATCCGCCATGAGTCCATCCGTCTGCCGACCGGCCCAAGCCACCGGCTCATACCGAACGCCCGACACCGGTTATCGTCTTATCGTTCGGCCTGGCCCTCGAGTTCGGCCAGGACCTGGGCGAGGGCACGGCGGACGTCATCGGGTTCAGCCTGACCCCGATAGAAACGGACGCGGACCTCAAAAGTTCCGAAGGGATCCCGGAAGACGAAGAGGCCCGCCGGCGGTCGCTCCGGTTCGGTCGGGCCTTCCGACGGCCGGCGGTCGGGTCGGCCGGCAGGGGCCGTCTCGACCTTTTCGACCCGCCCCCGTTGGCCCTGAATGATCTCCTGAACGCACAAGCGCATGGCTATCGGGTCCGGCTGACGGGCGACCGTCAAGAGTTGACGACGGCTGGTAATGCCGTGTCGTCGGCACAAGGCCCGGATTTCGTCCGGAATCGCCAGCAGGCTAAGCGTTTCGGTGATCGTCGAGCGGGCCTTCCCCAGGACTCGAGCCATCTCGGCGTGCGTATAGCCGAACTCGTCCATCAGGCGCCGGTAGGCCTCGGCCTCCTCGAAGGGGTCTAAATCTTTGCGCTGGAGGTTCTCGATGAGGGCGACCTCCAGCATCTCGCTGTCGGAGACGTCGACTTCGATGCAGGGGACCTCGGTCAGGCCGGCCATCCGGCAGGCCCGCAGACGGCGTTCGCCGGCCACGACCTGATAGCGGTCTCCCCGGGGGCGGACCAGGATGGGGGCCAGCAGGCCCTTCGTCCGAATCGATTCGGCCAGCTCTTCCAGGTCCCCGAAGTCCTGACGGGGTTGCCACGGATTCGGGTCCAGGCGGTCGATGGGGATCATCCGCACCACGGGCCGAGGGGTGCGCTCGAGCAGGGCCTCGACGTAATGAAGGTCCTTGTCCAGGCTCAGGTCACGCGGTAATCCCCGTTTGGACACGCCGAAGCACCTCCTCAGCCAGGGCTTGGTATTCCCGTGCGGCCTGGGAGTCCGGCGCATAGGTGTGGATAGACTCCCGGTAGGCCGGACTCTCCTCGAGCCGCACGCTTCGACTGATCACGGTCTCAAAGACCAGGGGACCAAACGTCCGGTGGACCTGCTCGATGACGTCCCGTGCCAGGACGGTCCGACGGTCGGCCATCGTGACGACGATGCCCAGGACTTGAAGCCTGGGGTTCGCATGTTGCTTGACCTTCTGAATCGTCTCCAGCAGGTCCTCCGTCCCCTCTAAGGCGTAATAGGAGACTTGGATCGGGATGAGCACGGCGTCGGCCGCCACCAGGGCATTGACGGTCAGGAGCCCCAGGGCCGGCGGCGTGTCGACCAAGATCAGGTCGTACCGGTCCGCGATGGGCTTCAAGCGGTCTTTCAACCGAAAGTGGGCGTCCAGTTCGCCGACGAGCTGGCTCTCTAACTTGGCCAGGGCGATTCGGGCCGGGGCGACCCACAGGTTCGGAAGCGCCGTCGGCCGGACGACGGCTTCCATCGGCGTGCGGGCGTCCGTCAGGACGTGATAGACGTTTCGGTCGACCTGCCGGAGGTCGATAAACGTCATCGTCGAGTTCGCCTGGGGGTCCACATCGACCAGTAAAGTCCGGTGGCCCTGCAAGGCGAAGGCCGCCGCTAAGTTGACGGCCGTCGTCGTCTTCCCGACACCGCCCTTCTGATTGGCAATGGCCACGATTCGCATCGGAGACCGCCTGGGTCCAAGGCTCCAGCGGCGCCATAGACTCAGCGCCGCCGGCAGTCTCCCATTCTATCAGAAGTCGGGTCCGGCCGAAATGGCCTGGCGGTCTCCGAGGATCCGACGCCGCGCACCCCACATATCCCTATGGGCCTGGGCTACTGTTGTCTTGCTTAGACAGAATGCCGATACAACAGCCCTGGTCGTCCGGTGCGTCCCACAGGCGCTCCAGGAGGTCCGATGTGATCCGGACTTCACTGCGGTTCCCCATGATTGCTCTCGTCCGAGTCGGCCCGAAACAGTGCGTACAGTGTTCTCGAGTCATGGAAATGTCGCGACTTTCGTAATACGAACCCAATATCTCCGTCACAGCCCGACGGGTCCAAAATAGGGCCTCGACCCGGCGGGGGTCGTAGGTGACGGTCCGGGTCGTCCCGTCGGGGTACTGCAGGTAGACGACGATGCCCGTGACCTGCACGCGCCGTTCCGGCGTGGTCGCCGGGGCTGCTGCCTTTGTGCGGGGATTCTTTCGCGCCATGGCCGCCCTCCTCCAGTCGGGAATTCGGCAGTAAGGCAATTGGGCAGGTGGGCAGATAAACGGTCGTGATTGACGCGGGACTGACGCCGGCATCCCGGCCGGCTCGCGAGGTTGACAAGGGGATAACTCCCGGTCCTATGAGGATGACACCGCCATGACTGGCGGTGTCCGGATGAGATAGACGCCGCCGTCCCCGGCGGTGCCAGGACAGGGGGACGCCGGGAGGCATCCCGGCGTCCCAAGAGATTAGCCATTCTCACTACCCGACATACAAGATGCGGGATGCGAGATCCAAAATGGGACCTCCCTGCCTCATTGCCTTACTGCCCTATTGCCTTATTGCCCCATTCCCTCCGGAGGGCGAGGGCCGCCGGGTGGTCGGGGCAGAGGGTGAGGGCCTTCTCGACGGCCGCATCGCCCCGGCGGCGGGCTTCCGTCGGGTCCTGCCCGTGGACCGCTTGATATTTGGCGATACGGCGGTACGTCTCGGCGATGAATCGGTATGTCTGGGCATCGTTGGGGTTTCGCTGAAGGGCTGTCTGGAAATGCCGTAAGGCTTCGTCCCAAGCGGCATCCGGGGCGCGGCCCCTGGGGGCCTGCCACCGGCCTTCGAAAAGGGCGGCTTGGCCCAAGGCCCGATAGACCCGAAAGTCATGGGCATGGCGTTCCCGACCGACCCGGAGGACGGCCCGGGCCTCCGAGAGGGCCGCCGTCGGCGGCTGGCCCCGGCGCAATTCCCATTCGGCCCGGACGAGCCACGCCTCGGCCAAGGCCAGGACGGCGTCCACGCGGTTTGGGTTAGCCTGAAGCGCCGCCTGACCGTCGGCGACGGCCCGGTTCAGGAATTCGGTTGGGTCTTCCCCACGCCGCAGGGCCGCCAGGGCCAGGGTTTGATAAACCCGACTGCGATTCGCATAAGCCGATGCCTCCTGTGGATTGACTTTGACGGCCCGGTCCAAAAATTCGAGAGCCTGCCGGGCTGTCGGCCGGGGGTCCTGACCGTACGTCATCTGATGCTGGGCCTGGAGTAGAAGCGTCCCGCCCAGCTCGTACAGGGCAAAGAGATAGCGGGCATCCCGTCGGAGCGCTTCCTGGAAGGCCTCGACGGACGCCCGTAGGGTATCCTCGGGCGACGCGCAGGTCGCCATCTGGAATTCGGCTATGAGTTGATACGTCTTGCCCAATCCGAAGTGGGCGACGATATGGTTAGGATTGACCTGAAGCGCCTGGCGGTAGTGCCGCAATGCTTCTTCGAAGGCCGCCGTGGGGTCTCGGCCTCGACGGAAATCGGATTCGCCCCAGAAGCGATACGCGCGAGCCAGATTACTATGGGCATTGTAGAGATTGGGGTTCAGGCGAAGGGCTGTCTGGAAGGCTTCGGCGGCCTGCTGGAGCAGGTCAGCGGGATAACGCCCTCGTTTCAGCTCATACTCGAGCAAGTTTCCGTACATGATCCCCACCATGTTGTAGTGGGAAGCGTCCGGACTGATCTGCAGGGCCTTTTGGTAGTTCTGCAGGGCCTTTTCAAAGGCCGGGCCGGGGTCAGCCCCCCGAAAAGTTAGGTAGGTCCCCAGGACCTCGTAGACGTCGCCTAAGACTTCATAGCCGATGGCCTGGTCGGGCCGGAGGCGGATGGACGTCTCGGCGGCCGTCCGAGCCTCTTCCAAGGCCGCCAAGGGGTCCTGACCACTTTGGTACTGGTGCATGGCCCATCGCCAATGGAGTTCGGCCAAGCGGGCGTATGTGTGAGCATCCTCGGGGTCGACCTGCAAAGCCCGGTGGCAGAGGTCCCGGCCCGCTTGCCAGACAGGTTCCGGCTCCTGCCCCAGCCGGGTCGTCAAATCCATCCGGTGGACGGCCAATCGGCACAGGCCGCCATAGGCACTCGGGAAGCTCCGGGCAACTTCCAGGGCCTGCCGGTAGGCGGCCTCGGCCTGGCGGTATAGCTCCTGGGCCTCGTCGTAGCGGCCTCGCTCAGTCGCCTCCAAGCCCCGAGCCTGGAGGATCTGGGCCTCTAAAAAGCGCTCCTCGTAAGGCCAAGGGGTGCGGGCGACAGCCGTTCGAGCCTTCGCCAGAGCCTCGTCGTAACGGCCTTCGTAGAAGGCAACGAGCGCCTCGACGTATTCCGGGCTGGCCAGCTCGGCGGACCGGCCCGATGGGAGAAATTGCAGGATCGGCCCCCGGTATCGGTCGGCCAATGCCCGTCGGCGTGCTTCCCGGTCGGGATCAGCGATGCGGTCCAGCATTTCCAGCTCCCACCGATACAGGTGGCTCAGGGCTAGGCCGAGGGCGTAAGCCACCCCCGGCTCCCGGTATTCGGCGTCCCAGGCGATTTGAAGAAATTCCCGCGCCCGGTCGTAATCCTGCAGGGCCAGATAGGCCCGGCCCAGGGCGTA
Organism: Acidobacteriota bacterium; assembly: GCA_030550225.1. Lineage (GTDB taxonomy): Bacteria > Acidobacteriota > HRBIN11 > HRBIN11 > HRBIN11 > HRBIN11. The sequence goes on from JAUQPV010000015.1 coordinate 19,636, forward strand.
GGCGGCCGGCCCTCGGATGATGGGGTCCCGACTCTGAAGATACCCCTCGAGGGCCTGAATTCGTTCGACGACGAGGGCCTTCTCCCGCCGGATATCGTGGGTCGGCAATAAGAAGGCTATTTGCATGAGGCTCTCGATGGCTTGGACGGCCTGACCCAAGCGTTGGGCCAGGGCGGCCTGCCGGCGGGCCCGGAGTTGCGTGCGGACGTTCAGGGTCAGCAGGGCGACGGCTACGAAAAAGACGGCGGCGACGGCCGTGAGAAGGACCCTATGCTTGCGGGCCTTCTTCCAGAGACGATACGTCCAGCCGACGGGTCGGGCGAGGATGGGTTCGCCGTCGAGATACCGTCCGAGGTCGTCGGCCAGCGCCCGGGCCGACTCGTAGCGCCGCTGGGGTTCTTTTTCCAGACACTTCAGGACGATCGTCTCCAGGTCGGCGGGAATCGAAGGGTCGAGCTTGCGGGGCGGCGTCGGTTCCTCCGATAGGACCCGCATGAGGACCTCGACGGGCGTCGAGCCCTCGAAGGGCGGCCGGCCGACCAGGAGCTCATAGAGGGTCGCCCCGAGGCTGTAGACGTCTGTCCGACGGTCGAGGCGCTCGACCTCACCCCGAGCTTGCTCAGGCGCCATGTACTGGGGCGTCCCGACGATGACGTGCGTCAGCGTCGCCTCGGCGGGGTGGACCTCCCGGGCCAGGCCAAAGTCCAGGACGTAGGGCCACCAGTCGCCGTCCTCCTTAAGCTCGACCATGATGTTGCTGGGCTTAATGTCCCGATGGATGAGGCCCTGCCGATGGGCGGCGTGGAGGGCCTCGGCGACCCGCTTCATGAGGCGGACCTTCTGCTCAAGCGTTAACTGCTTTTGGACTTGGTCCAGGGTGAAGCCCTCGATGTACTGCATGGCGATGTAATGCAGGCCCCCGGCTTCGCCGACCTCGTATACGCGACAAACGTTTTCATGTTCGACCTTCGCCTGGGCCTGGGCTTCACGGAGGATCCGCCGGACTTGGCCGCCCGTGTCACCCCAGAGGACCTTCAGAGCGACGGGCCGGTTCAGGCGAGGGTCGAGGGCCTGAAAGACCGTGGCCGTCCCGCCCTGGGCGAGTTTCTGCAAGATGACATACCGATCGAGGCCCGGGATGGCAATTTGCGAGACGCCCGGGCCGGCCGGCGGCGCCTCCGAAGATTCCCCTTCGTCCATCGTCCAGGTCGGTGCTGAGGCCGGCCGAGTTTCCAAGTCGGGCGACTCGACTTCCTGGGTCAGCGGCGGGGCCGACGAGCCGGCGTCCGTTTCGAGGGGGGCCGGGTCTTGGAGACGTCGAACGAAGGCGATGTCCTCGGGATCTTCCAGATAGGGGAGGACCGCCTGGGGGGCCAGACGGCGGGTGACGAGCAGGAGGGCGACGGCCGGTCCCACCTGCTCGACCAATCGTCGGAGGGTTTCGACGTCGGTCCGAAGTCGCTCCGCCTCGCCCGGCGTTAGACGCCCCTCTCGTAAGGCGCGACGGAGGATCGCTTCTTCCTTCTCCGCCTGCATCGTGAGGACTATCCCCGGGCCATCCGCCGTAAGGATACGGCGCTCTCCCATTTGAGCGGAAAAGCTTACCCAATCTTCAAAAAACTGTCAATTCTGACGGTCTAGAAGGCTGTTTCTTTTTTGGGTAGATAGGTCGAGGAGGGTGGAGATGGCGAGTGGCGGATGGTGAATAACGAGTGGTACACGGGGCGTGATCAACCAGGACGTGATACTTCGGGACGCCGGTGACGTCGGCGTCCATCCTATCCGAACACCGCCAGTGATGGCGGTGTCTTCTGAAGAGGGCATCACTTCCATCGTGAACACGACCGGTAGATGTGGTCCCTCCCTGTTCGCGACTCGCGATTCGCCCCTCGCCATTCGCTGTTCGCTTACCCCAGACCCGCATCAGGCGATAGTCTGGAAGCTCTGGATGTGGCGGAGCCACTCCCGGACGTGATGGTGCAGGGCCGACCAGTTGCGTTCCTGAATGAGGTGCGGCTCCAAGAGGGCGTCGTCGACCTCTAAGGCCA
>JAUQPV010000241.1 GCA_030550225.1 Acidobacteriota bacterium
GGCCGACCACATTCAAGCGGAGCTTCCCCGGATCCAGCAGACGCTCTTCCAGCGGGCCCGGGCCTTTATGGAAGCCAACACGTTTACGCTCGACGACTACGCCGAGTTTGCCCGTCACATCGAAGACCACGGCGGCTTCTATCGGCTTCGCTGGTGTGAGCAGGCGCCCTGTGAGCAAAAGATCCGGGAGGAGACGAAGGCGACGATTCGGTGTCTGCCTTTGGACGCCCCCGAGGAGCCCGGTCCTTGCGTCGTCTGCGGGGCGCCCAGCCGATACCGGTACGTCGTCGCCCGGGCCTATTGAGCCGGCATTCGGGCAGCAAGGCGAGAGGAGTGGAGGCTTAGCCCGTGGGTACGTTTCGGTATCCTGTGGTTTTGTACAGTCCTGATCGGTCCCGGTCGGTGACGGTGGAAACCCTGGTCGATACGGGGGCGACCTACACGTGGGTCCCGGCACCGGTCCTGCAGGGTCTGGGTCATCAGCCGTCCTTTCGCCAACGCCTGCGGTTAGCGGACGGGACCGTCATCGAACGGGACGGCACAGAGGTCGTCGTCGAGATCGATGGGGCCCGGCGGACGACCGTCATCATCTTTGGGGATCCTGACTCGGAAGCCTTGTTGGGGGCCGTCACGCTGGAGCAATTTTCCCTGGCGCCGGATCCCGTCGCCCGGCGGTTGGTCCCCGTCGTGGCCCTGATGGCTGGCAGTAAGGCCGTAGAGTCATTCGGCATTCGGCAGAACCGGAGGGGAGGAGTCGTGCGGGTCGTCGACTTGCGGAGCGATACGGTCACCCAACCGACGCCCGAGATGCGCCGGGCGATGAGCCTGGCCGAGGTCGGCGACGACGTCCTCGGCGAGGACCCGACGGTCCATCGCTTGGAGGAACGGGCGGCCGAGCTCCTCGGTAAGGAAGCGGCCCTGTTCCTGCCGTCGGGGACGATGGGGAACCAGGTCGCCCTCAAGGCTTGGACCCGGCCGGGGCAGGAGGTCATCCTCGACGCCCGGGCCCATATCGTCCTTTACGAGATGGCGGCGATGGCCGTCATTTCAGGGCTCCTCCCGAATCTTATCCCGACCGAGGCGGGCCACTTCGGGGCGGCGGACGTGGCGGCCCGGGTCCGGCCGCCGGTATCCTACGTGGCCCCGACGGGCCTCGTGTCCGTCGAGAACACCCATAACATGGCCGGCGGTACGATCTTTCCCCAGGAACGGCTGGCCGAGGTATATGATTTCTGTCGGTCGCGGGGCCTGCCCGTTCACATGGACGGGGCGCGGATTTTCAACGCCGCCGTGGCGCAGGGCCTCCCGGTCCGGGCGATCGCCCAGTACGCCGACTCCGTCATGTTTTCCCTGTCCAAGGGCCTGGCCTGTCCCGTCGGGTCTGTCCTGTGTGGGCCGAGGGACTTCATCGAGGAGGCCCGGCGAGTCCGCAAGATGCTGGGGGGCGGTATGCGGCAGGCAGGCATCTTGGCGGCCGCCGGCTTGGTCGCCTTGGACACGATGGTCGAGCGTCTGGCGGAGGACCACGCCCGGGCCCGGACGCTGGCCGAGGGCCTGGCCGACCTGCCGGGCCTGCGGGTCGACCTGACCCGCGTGCAGACGAACATCGTCATCGTCGAAACGACGGGGCCCCTCAGGGCCGAGGCCTTATGCGAACGCCTGCGGACGCAAGGTGTCCTGGCCCTCCCCGTCGGGCCGGACCGCGTTCGGATGGTCACGCACTATCACATCACGGACGATGACATCCGCTATGTCCTGGACAAGTTTCGGCAAGTCGTGACCGTGGCGTGAAGCCGATCACACGCTCGATCGTTAGGACGATCTGAAACCCGTGCATCCTGAGACGGGAGGGGATAGATGGCATCGGTGGAACCCGAGTTAAGCGGGAGTTCGGTCCTGGTCATCGACGACTCGGAGGCCGAGCGTCGGCAGATCGTGCGGGTTCTGCGGGAGCAAGGCCTTTTCTCCGCATTTTACGAGGCTTCCGACGGCTTGACGGGGTTTCGACTCCTGGTCGAAAGGCGGCCGGATCTCGTCATTTGCGACCTTGTCATGCCCGAATGCGACGGCCTGACCTTTTTGAAGATGCGGCAGGTCCGACCCGAGGAGGATATCCAGTTGATCCCTATCTTGGTCCTGACGGCCATCGACAACCTCCAGGTCAAGACCTTAATGTTCGAGCTGGGGGCCCAGGACTACATCATCAAGCCTATCGATCCGGCCGAGCTGGTCGCCCGCGTGAAGGTCCACTTGAAAATTCGGAAGCTCCAGGAGCAGTTGATCCGTCAAAATCAGCTCCTGGAGCGGCTTTCGACCATCGACGGCCTGACGGGTCTATACAACCGTCGGCACATCCTGCGCCTGTACGAGCAGGCCGTCGCCAATGCGATCCGCTACCGGTACGACCTCAGCGTGTGCATGGTCGACATCGACCACTTCAAGGCCATTAACGACGCGCACGGCCACCTGGCGGGCGACCAGGTCCTTCAAGAGTTGGCCCGCCTGCTCCAACAGTCGGTCCGGAAGGGGGACGTCGTGGGCCGCTATGGCGGAGAAGAATTTTTGGTCGTCCTGCCTCACACGCCTCTGGCCGGGGCCTTGACCTGGGCCGAGCGGTTTCGCCAGACCGTCGAAACGCATGAGATACAGATCGCCTCAGGTACCGCCGTGCGGGTCACCGTCAGCGTAGGGGTTGCCCCGTATCCAGAAGCACCGGTCACAGAGCCGTGGGATCTCCTGCGCTTTGCCGACACGGGCCTCTACGAGGCCAAGCGGGCGGGCCGCAATCGGGTATGCGCCTACCGGCCGGCGGCATAGGCGTCGGGGCAGGCACGAAGGCGTCCTTTGGGATGGGAGGTATCGCGTCCGGCCATCCAAATCTTGCTTACTGCCCTCTTGCCTTACTGCCTTACCCGACAACTCCGGGGGTGACGATGCTGGAAAACTGGATGGCAGAATTGCAAGCCCGTATCGAGGGAGAGGTCACTCGGTCGACAGACCTCTTGACCGAGGTCTCGGAAGACTTCGGGCACATCGTGACGAAGACGCCCCGGTTCGTCGTCCGCCCTCGCTCGACGCGGGACGTCGCCGAGACGGTCCGATTTGCCGTCGAGAGGGGTCTTTCAGTCTCGACCCGGGCGACGGGTCATTCGGAGAGCGGCCAGTCGCTGAGCGACGGCGGCATCTTACTGGACATGCGGACCCTTACCCCAGACCTTCACGTCGACCCGGAAGCGGGCTGGTTCGAGGCCTCGGCCGGCGTCCTCTGGCGAGACGTCTTGACGGCCCTTCGACCCCATCGTCTGATCCCACCGGTCCTGACCAATAACATGAACACGACGGTCGGGGGGACCTGCTCGACGGCCGGCCTCGGGGTAGCCTCCTTCCGGTACGGGACGCAGGCCGACCAGTGCCTGGCCGTCGAGGTCGTGACGGGGACCGGCGACATCGTCTGGTGCACGCCGGAAGAGAACGCCGAACTGTTCTATCACGTCCTCTGCGGCGTAGGCCAGTTTGGCATCATCACCCGTTTACGACACCGCCTACGGCCTTGCCGGCCGATGGCCCGAACGTACTACCTGCTATACGACGACCTGGGGCGTCTCATGGAGGACCTGGTCGACCTGATGGGCGCCGACCGGGTCGACTATATCGAGGCCTGGGCTTCGCCGGCGCCCCAGGGGTTCCGGACGGTCCAGGGCCGCCGTCAGCCCTTCGCCCTTTGGCTGTATCCTCTTCACGTCACGGTCGAATTCGACCCCGAGCGGCCCCCGGACGACGGGGCCTACCTGGCGGGCCTTCATTTTTATCGGCACGTCCACACGGAGGACCAGAGCGTCTACGACTTTGCCCTGCGGGTCGAGCCCCTGTTTGCTCTGTGGCGTCAGATCGGCTATTGGGATAATGCCCACCCCTGGATGGAGATCATCCTCCCGTGGGCGACGGCCCAGACGTATGTCGAGACAGTCCTCCGGGACCTGCCGCCGGTCTTTCTGGGAGGCGGCCATGTCCTGATCTGGCCCTCGCGGGGTCGGATCTCCAAGATGCCGATGTTCCGGGTCCCCGACAGCGACTGGGTCCTGGGGTTTGGCATCCTGCCGGGAATTCCGAAAGCGGCTTTGCCCGGCGCCTTAGACCTGATTCGACGGCTGAGCCATTTGGCCCTTCAGATGGGTGCCACGCACTACCTCTCGGGGTGGGTCCCCTATGACAAGGACCAGTGGCGCCGCCACTTCGGCGACGCCTGGCCGAGGGTGTGCGCCCTCAAACGGAAGTACGACCCTCACGGGATCCTGAATCCGGGATGGATTCCGTACGATGGATAGGCAGGAAGGCAATAGGGCAATAGGGCAGTAAGGCAATAAGGCAGTGAGGCAGGCGTCGGTCAGGAAGGAAAGGAGGCGACCGCCGCCGGGCTTTTCAAAAAGACGCATGGGTCCGTCCGATG
>JAUQPV010000242.1 GCA_030550225.1 Acidobacteriota bacterium
CGACCTTCTGGCTGACCCAGGCCATCGCCGGATTCGCTTAAAGGGGTCCTGAGACAGGTCCCATCGGACTGTGGAAAAACCCCTGCAGAGGAGGTCTTCATCCCCTACCCACCAAAAATGGAACAGTCACGTCCGGTGTCACTGTTTCATCTTGGGAATTCGGCTACCTCTCGGCAAAAAAGAGCATAGAGCAAAGAGTATGGACTCCTGGCTCTTGGCCCTTTGCTCTTTGCATTACGTGTAGGCCGATAGAGCCCTGGATGGGCCCAAAGCGGCCCCCGGGCCTTATAGAGCGTAGGGCATGAGGTCCCGGGCCTTCAGGAGGACGTACCGACGACTCCGGGCGTCCTGCACGAGGCGCACGTAGTGGCCCGTGGCGACCCACCAGCAGTCCAGGGTCTCGGCCGTCTGCATGAGGGCGTCGAACTTCAGGACGCCGTTGCACTGCACGCAGGGGACGGGCGTCCGACCTTCGAGATAGGACCGCACGAAGGGCTCGACGATGTGCTCCCGGAACGCCTCTACAATTTAACGGCAAGCCTTCCTAATAAACACGATAGAAGGCATAATAATCATGTATTCAAATTTCGAATTCCTTTTGGGTTCACCCTTCAACCTTTTTCTCGTAGCATCATGTGCGCCTTGCTCGTCTATCAGTTGTTTGATAAAACCAACCATCCCGTAACTATGGCAGGGCATAGGAGTTTTGAGGCGCAGTTTTCTGGCGACCTTCAGCCAGAGCCGCCGAAAAGGACCCTGCTTAGGTCTGGGTCGCAAGTATGCCTCGAGGTCGAGACTCTTACCATCAGGCCAATCATCCCAATAGCCGGTACCCCAATCTTCGATCACATAAAGGCCGCCTGCCTTAAGGTGGTTGTCAAACAGATGCCAAAAGGCGATCTGGGTTAATTCACCTATATGCGAGGCGTCGTCAATAATGATGTCAAACCCGTCGGGCGCGACTTCATTTGCGACGCGTGATAGGAATTTGGTATCAGCTTGGTCGCCTTCGTAAATGTGAATGCGTTCGGTGGGCTTGAATTCCTTCGGAATACTGATATCGATGCCCACAATCGTACCCAGGGGAAAATAATCACGCCACAGCAAGAGCGAGCCGCCTTTATAAACACCAAGTTCAAGCAGAACAATTTTCTTGTCACGCCAAGGTTCAAGAATGAGGTCGTATCGCTCGAGATAACGATTGGCTATCTTATCTGTATCGTATTGCTCCAAAGGCAGTTGTGAGCTTCTCATAGCGCTCCTCCTTCTGCCCGACGGCAAGTGTTAGCGACAGGGCGGATCCCAGTCGACGCGCCCTATACCGCTAAGGCAAAGCCCCGTCCGCTGTACATAGTGTTAGGCGTTTTCGGGCTGTGTCAGACTCCTTGACCAAAAACTAGAACCACGGCTGCCTTGGCCACATTTTACAACCAATTTGCTCTTTGGCAATGCCCCAGTTGGGACGTGACTGCTCTAAAAGTAGTGGGTAGGAGAGCGGAAGAACTCATCCCGATGGGCTTGGCCCCCGCCTGGGTCCCAATGGCCGGCCAAGCCGCTGGAGTCCCGAAGCCTCGACATTCAAACCTCTCCCCGTGGGAGAGGATTTAGATTAGAAGCAGTCTCGAAAATCCACCTCTCCACAAGAGAAGGGCCAGGCATGAGGACCCTCACCCTGCCCTCTCCCACGGGAGAGGGTTTTTGAGATGGTTTGTAGAAGCGGTCTCATAAATCCGATGAGACCGGGATCGGACCCTCGATATTAAACCATAGACCATGGACCACAGACCATAGACCTTAGACTTGCCTGGGTCAAGGGGGTGCCTCGTCTTAAGAGAATCCTGCCCCGTTTAGGGAAAGGGATTTATGAGATTGCTTCTAGTCATGCGGGCGTTTGGAGGGGGGCTGGTGCCAGCCTGACGGCCGGTTCATGGGGTGGACACCGGTTGGGCAGATGGAAGGTCAGGTATATCGGGAATTCGGCCGTTCGGCAATTCGGCTACTTCATGACGGATTCTCCAAATTCCCGAACGACCAAAAATCCAAGTCAACAAACCGGTCTCCTGGGACCCCATCCTGCATCTTGTCCTTGCGTCCTGCATCTTGTATCTTGCATCCCACATCCCCCATCCCTGGAGAGGCCTGTATGGGTGAAATCAGCCGACGGGTCGAGCAGGATTGGAAGGATGCCCTTCGGGCACATCGCCGAGACGAGGTCAACGTCCTCCGCCTTATCCGGACGGAGTTGCAGTACGCCGCTAAGGACAAGCAGGCCGAACTGACCGAGGCGGAGGAGGTCGCCGTCCTGGAGCGCATGTTGAAGAAGCGCCGGGAGGCCCTGGAGATGTATCGCCAGGGCGGTCGGACGGACATGGTCGCCCAAGAGGAAGCCGAAATCGTCATCATCGAGCGATACCTGCCCCGAAGCCTGGGACGGGACGAGGTCTTGCCTATCATCGAGGAAGTCATCCGCCAGACGGGCGCACGCGGACCGCGAGACTTCGGTCGCGTGATGGGCCTCGTCATGCAACGCCTGAAAGGCCAGCGAGTCGACGGCGCCCAGGTCCGGGCCTGGGTCGAGGAACGCCTGGCCCAAGGGAATGGATGAATAGGCAGATGGGGAGAGGGGCTGTGCGAGCACTCGCCGGGCTACCGGCGTCCACCACAGGCCGCAAGCCCGAGGGCTTGGGGCATCCAGGCCGAAAAGGCTGGGCGGGGCACGAATCAGCCATCCCGGACTGGACGCCCACGGGAGAGCTTTCCAACGTACCCTCACCGCATGCCCGAGTCCTGCGGGCGTTCTGAGTACGAACGTCCGCAGGACCCGCTGGGGTCCCTCTTTCCTACGTCTCTATCGACCCATCTGCCGAACTGTCCATTGTCGACTGCCTATCTGCCCACTTGCCTATTTGCCTATCTGCCCAATCGGTCCGACCAGGACGACGATGGCGACGGCCGTCGTTCGGTCGTGACTCAGGCTGATCCACGTTTGGACGACGCCCCGTTCGTCGGCCCGGGCCCGGGCCCGGCCGTGCAGGAATAGTTGAGGCTCCCCGCTCGGCAGGTTCCGGACCTCAAAGTCCGTCCAGGGGATGCCGCTCCAGAGGCCGACGCCGAGGGCCTTCATGGCCGCTTCCTTAGCCGCAAAGCGAACCGCCAGATGGGGATAGGGGTCCTGAAAGCCGGCACAGTACTGCCGCTCGGCTTCCGTGAAGATGCGTCGCAGAAACCGCTCGCCGAGCCGTTCGACGGCCTGCCGGATGCGGTCGACCTCGATGACGTCTACACCGATGCCGCAGATGGCCATCCCTATCTTGGGCAGGAAGGCAATTGAGCAATAAGGCAGTAAGGCAGGTGGGGAAGTAGGTAACTCATAGGCTGGAATGCGAGGCGCAGGTCTGCGGTCTACAACCCCTATCGGTCCAGCTCCCCGCCGATCATGTTGATGGACCCGAAGGTCGGGATGACGTCGGCGACCGTGTAGCCCCGGATCATCTCGACGAGGCCCGACATCAAGGCAAAGCAGGGCCCCCGGACCCGGATCCGGTAGGGCCGGTCCTGGCCCGTACTGACGATATAGAAACCGAGTTCCCCGTTGGCGCCCTCGACGGCGAAGTAGACCTCTCCAACGGGGGTCGTGATGCCGTGACCCGTCATGATGAGCTTGAAGTGGTCCATGAGGGCCTCGATGGTCGTGTAGACTTCTTCTTTAGGGGGGAGGACGACGGCCCGATTCGGGGCGTTGACGTGGTCCCAATGAAAGGCCTCGCTCCCCTCCAGGGTGTTGGCCAGACGGACCCGGACCCGGTCGGGTGGGATGGTCACCCGGCCGAGGCGACCCATGTCGTCCATTTCCCAGGCGGCCATCTCGGGGGCCATGATCTCGGGCGCCTCCTTGGGGATCTGCCGGAGGCACTGCTCGATGATCCGGATGCTCTGCTCCATTTCTTCCATCCGGACGAGGTAGCGGTCCAGGTTGTCGCCGTGTTCGCCGAGGGGGATGTCGAAGTCGAGCTCGTCGTAGACGAGGTACGGCTGGACCTTCCGGAGGTCGAAGGGAACGCCGCAGGCCCGCAGGCAGGGCCCCGTAAATCCATAGCTGATGGCCGTCTCGGCGTCGATGACGCCGACGTCCTTCATGCGGTCGATGAAGATGCGATTGTTTGTCAGGAGGCCGTGGACCTCCTTGAGGACCTCTCGAACGCCCTTCAGTCGCTCCGTACAGGCTTCGTGGAAGCCCTCGGGCAGGTCGGCCTTGAGGCCCCCGACGCGGGTGTAGCTCGTCGTCAAACGGGCCCCGCAGATCATCTCGACGAGTTCCCACAGCCACTCTCGGGCCTTCATCATGTACAAGAAGGCCGTCATCGCCCCGAGTTCCATGACAGAGGCCCCGATGCACGTCAGGTGGTCCGTGATACGGGAGATCTCCGAGACGAGGACCCGGATATAT
>JAUQPV010000243.1 GCA_030550225.1 Acidobacteriota bacterium
CGGGCCGCCATCGAGGTCGGTCGGATTCGCACGCAGTGGGAAATCATGCAGGGGGCCTTGACCGTCCGGCTGGCGGAGCTTCGACGGTTGATCGGCGCCGACGGCGACATAGACGTGGCAGGTAGCCTGGCGGCAGTAGCCTCGGAGTTAGGAGGGTTTTCCGGGGACCCGGTAGCCATCGAGGCTCATCCGTGGGTCGCCCAGGGCCGGGTCCAGGAGGCCCTCTGGGAGGCCCAGGCCGCCCTGGAGCGGAGCTACCGGCGTCCGGTCATCGCCCTGGGACCGGCCGTGGGCCTCTTTGAAAGCGGTCGGGTCTCGCCGGGTTTCGTCGTTTCCGTCACGGTCCCCATCCTGGACCGGCGGCGGGGGAGTCTCCAGGAAGCGGCGGCCCGGGTTGAGGCCGCTCGAACGGCGACGACCTACCGTCGTCGGGAATTGACCCTGCGTCTCGAGAGCTTGATGAAGCGGTACGAGGGCCTTCGGCAAAGCCTGGTGGCTTTCCAGCGGGACGTGCTCGGGCCAGCGGAAGACCTCTTACGTCGTAGCCAGGAAGCCTATCTTCAGGGACGGATCCCCTTCGTGACGTATGTCGACGCGTTTCGGACCCTCGTCGAGGTCCGCCTCGAGTACGTAGGTATCTTGGAAGAGCTGGCCCGGACGGCCGTCGAGGTCCGGTTTATCACGGAGGGCCCGGATGCGACGTCGCCCTGACGACCGACGTCGGCGGTTCCCGACCGCCTTTTGGATTCTCCTGGTAGGCCTCCTACTCCTCTTGTCAGGAGCGCTGGCCTGTCGGAAGTCACCGGAGGCGTCCCGGGCCGAAGCGTCGGCGGCTCCGGCGGTCGCCAACCCCATCCCGCCCGGCGTCCCTTACGAAATCGCCGTCGTGCAGAAGGAGCGTTTCCCCCTGTGGGTCTCTACGACGGGTGTAACGGCCTTAGACCCGGCCCGGCAGGTCGTCCTGACGGCGCCCCAGCGGAGTCTCCTCCGGTCCATCGCCGCCCTGGGCGAGCGGGTCTCGAAGGACGCCGTCGTGGCCGTCCTCGAGCCCCTGGCCTCACCGGGCTTGCGGGTCGAAGTCCGGAGCCCGATCGCCGGCCTCGTGCTCCGGCCGTCAGCCCGCGTCGGGGAGATCGTCGAGGAGGGCGGCCGACTGCTGGAGATCGCCGACGATTCCGTCCTATGGGTGTGGGTCCGCATCTACGCTTCGGATCTGGGGCGGGTGCGCCCCGGGACGCCGGCCGTCGTCTCGGTCCCCGGGACCTCTGAGACGTTTTCAGGTGTGCTGGACCTCATCCTGCCGGAGGTCGGACCGGACCGAGTCGTCCAAGGGCGAGTCGTCCTGCGGGACCATCCGGGCGTCCCGGCGGGCCTCGTCGTGGACGTCCGTCTGACGGTCGGTCACCGGGAAGGGTGGGCCGTCCCGAAAGAGTCCGTCGTTTTCGATGGGACCCGAACGCTGGTGGCCCGTGTCCGCTTGAGATCAGAGGGGTCGGTCGAGGCCGTCGAGGCAGTCGAGGTCTCGCTGGGCCTTGAGACCGACCGTCTATGGGAGGTCACAGGGGGCCTCCAAGCGGGGGACCGGGTCATCTCGAAGAACGCCTTCCTGATCCTGAAGGCCCGGTCCGAGGCGGCGGAGGAAGACGAGGAGTGATTGCCTTCGGCAGGCGGCCGATGGGCCCGGGGACGGGAAAAGCCGTCGCCGAGGCCTCTGGCCCACCGGGTCTTCGTAGAATCCCCTATCTGGCATCCTGTGTCCCGTAGGAGGGATTCCATGGGCTCACCGGCCCACCGGCCCAAGGCGGTTGCTCGTTACTTCGTCACTTCGTCCCTTTGAAAGACCGTGCCTCTCGGGCGGTGGGGAGGGCTGTCCCGCTACGATTCTTACGAACCGAACGGCCCTGATAAGAGAGGGTAGGGCGCATGATTCGGCAGATCGTCGAGTTCTCCGTGACCCGACGGGGCTTGGTCTTGCTCATGACCCTGGCCCTGCTTGTCCTGGCCGTCCATGCGGTCCAGACGACGCCGACGGACGTCCTGCCGGACTTGCAGTCCCCGATCTTTCAGGTCTTCGTCGAGGCCCCGGGCCTGGCCCCCGGCGAGGTGGACCTCCTGCTGAGCCTGCCCATCGAGTCGGCCCTCCGGGGTCTGCCCCAGGTCGTGCGGACCCGCTCGATTTCCACCCAGGACCTGGGGACGGTCCTGGTCCAATTCGAATGGGGCGTGGATTTCTATCGGGCCTATCAATGGATCGTCAGTGAGGTCGCCCGCCTTCGGCCAATGCTCCCGCCCCAAGTCACGACCATCTCGGTCTCCAATGCCCTGACTCGGATCGCCGAGGTCTACGAAATCAGCTTGTGGAGCGAGCGGCTCTCGCTGAAGGAGCTTCGGGGGTGGGCCGACTATGGGTTGGGCCTGGCCCTCCGGCAGGTGCCCGGCGTCTTTAAGGTCATCGCCCAGGGTGGATTCGTCCGCCAGTGGGAGGTCCTCGTCTCGCCGACGCGCCTCCAGCAGTATCAGGTGACGCTGACTGACGTGGCCCGGGCCGTCGAACAGAACAACGAGAACTTCTTTGGGAGCGTGTGGATTCGAGAGTCTCAGGAGATTCCTATCGTCGGGTGGGGTCGTCTGGAGAGCCTCTCGGACCTCGAGAACGTCGTCGTGCGGACCGTCCAGGGCACGCCGGTTCGACTCAGGGACGTCGCCACCGTGCGGGACGGAGAAGTCTTACGGCGGGGTGCCTTTCTCGTCGGGGACCGCGAGGGCGTCCACGTCCTGGTGACGAAACAATTTGGCGTCTCGACGGCCCCGTTCCTGCGGGCCTTGGAGCAAGCCATCGAGGACCTCCGGCGGACCGCCCCGCCGGGCCTCCACATGCGGGCCCACTACAATCAACTGGAGTTGATCCAGACGGCCGTCCGGAGCCTGGCCGAGGCGCTGATCATCGGTCTCGTGGCCGTCTTTTTGGTCCTGTGGGGCCTGATGGGGAATGTCCGGATGACCCTCGTCATGGCCCTCGTCATGCCCGTCTCTATCCTGGTGGCCTTCATCTTTCTGGAGGCCTTCGGGTACAGCCTCAACGTGATGACCCTGGGGGCCCTGGCCGTCGCCCTGGGCATTATGATCGATGCGGCCATCATCGACACCGAGAACATCTTCCGCCACTGGCAGACGTCGCCCCACGACCCCGTCCGGGCTGTCGTGGAGGGCTCGCTGGAGGTACGCCGGCCTGTCGTCTACTCGACGCTGATCATCATGCTGATCTTCGTGCCCTTCCTGCTCCTCCCGGAACTGGCTGGCCGACTCTTTGCACCCTTTGCGGCGACCGTCATCCTATCGGTTGCCGTCGGCTTCGTCCTGTCGGTGACGCTGACGCCGGCCCTCGGGTTCCTCCTGCTACCCCGGCGCCGCCGGGCTGAAGGGCAGGACCCCTGGGTCATTCGAGTCATCCGGATGGGTTATGACGCCGTCCTCCGGCAGGTCCTGGAATTTCCCGGTAACGTGGCGGCTGGCCTCCTGCTTCTGGTCTTTTTAGGCCTCACGGTCTGGATGGTCCCCCGTCTGAAGACCCGACTGTTCCCGGCCCTCGACGAGGGGGCCTTCTGGATCGCCATGGACGCCCCGCCGGACATCAGCCTGGACAAGAACGTCGAAGTCGCCCGGACGGTCCAGCGGGTCCTCCGGGAGGTCCCAGACGTCGAGGCCGTCTACACGAAGATCGGCCGGACCGAAGGAGCCGAGCACGCCGAGCGGGTCAACCGCATCGAGGTCTTCGTCCGACTCGTCCCGCCGCGCCAGCGTACGCAGAGCCTGGAGACGATCCGGCAGGCCCTGCGGGCCAAGTTGAGGCCCCTCGGGATCCCCTTCGAGGTCACGACGCCTCTCATCGGGGAGCGCATCCAAGAAGCCATCGCCGGCGTCACAGCGGACCTGATGGTCCGAATTTACGGCGACGACGTTCGCGTCTTGGACCGAGTGGCTCGGGAGTTGGAGCGGACTATGATAGGGATTCCGGGCCTGGTCGACGTCCGGCGGGCCCAGACCTCCCCCGTGGCCCAACTCGTCATCCGTCCGGACCGGCTTCGGGCTGGTCAGTGGGGCCTGTCGGTCGAGGACATCGGCCGGACCGTCGAGACGGCCCTCGGCGGACGGGTCGCGACGTCCGTCATTCGGGACGTCCGTCGATACGGCGTGCGGGTCCAGCTCGATGGAGGGGTGAGGGGCCGTCCCCCCTTACGGGATCCAAGGGACATCGAGAACCTCCTCGTCGGGACGGAGGACGGGACCGCCGTGCCCCTCAAGGAGGTGGCCCGGATATCCCTCGAGGAGGTCCCGGCCCGGATCCTACGGGAGAACCTCCGGAAGATGACGTTCGTCACGGCCAACGTCGCCGGTATCGGATTCGACGAGGCCGT
>JAUQPV010000244.1 GCA_030550225.1 Acidobacteriota bacterium
CGGGAGTTCGGGAGTTCGGCAGATGGGCAGGTGGGGGGAGAAAGAGGGGCAACGCCTGGATATGGGCATCTCCCCCTTAGGCAGTGAGCGTCATCCGGCCGCTGTCTCGGGCAACTCTGGATGGGGACGGCTACCATCCGTCCCTTGGGCTACCATCAGGAGGTCGCCCCTACTTCGCCTTCCTGACTCCCTGACTGCCGACCTGCCGAACTGCCCATTTGCCGGACTGCCGAATTCCCGAATCCCGATTCCGGAGTCTTCTCATGGAGTGGCCCCTATATCCGGACTTAAAGGGACAAGTCGCCCTCGTCACGGGTGCATCGCAAGGCATCGGTGCCGCCATCGCCCGGGCATTGGGGCGGCAAGGCGCCGTCGTGGGTCTGATGGCCCGCTCCGGGGATAAACTGGAAGAGGTGGCGGCCGCCATCCGGGCTGAAGGCGGGCGCGGTTTTCCTCTGGTCGCTGATGTCTCCCAAGGGGAAGCGGTCCAAGCCGCTATCCAAGAATTCATCCGAGAGGTCGGCCCCGTCACCCTGTTGGTCAACAATGCGGGCATCACCCGGGACCAACTCTTGCTGGGTCTAAAGCCCGAGGACTGGCACACCGTCCTGGCCGTAGACCTGACGGGGGCCTACTGGGTCACGCGGGCCGTCCTCCGGGACATGCTGAAGGTCCGTCGGGGAAGCATCGTGAACATTAGTTCCGTCGTGGCTCTGACGGGGAATCCGGGTCAGACGGCCTATGCCGCGGCCAAGGCGGGCCTGATCGGGTTTACCAAATCGCTGGCCCGCGAGCTGGCCTCTCGGGGCATCCGAGTCAATGCCATCGCGCCGGGATACATCGAGACGGAGATGACGGCCCGGCTGGGCGAAGCGGTCCGGGCCGAGTACCAGAAGGCCATCCCCTTGGGTTTCTTTGGGACGCCCGACGACGTAGCCCAGGCCACGCTGTTCCTGCTGTCCTCGGCGTCCCGCTACATCACGGGGACGGTCCTCAACGTATCCGGCGGGCTTTATATGTAAAGGTCGGGGTCAGGTCCCGGATACCGGGTGTCAGGGACTCAGCGGTCCTTGAGCCACGAACCTACCGCCCTACTGCCTTATGGCCTCACAATCACCCGGGCCATCGCCTGGGCCATCGGCTGGACAGTCCCGATGACCCGAGCCGAGAATCCGTCGGCTTCCAGGGCGGCACAGAAGTCCTCAGCCGCCGTCGGCGGCAGGGCAATCAGCAATCCCCCGGACGTTTGCGGGTCGAAGAGCGCTCGCTCCCACTGCTCGGCGGTCTCCGGAGGGTCCCATAGGACGTGGGAACCGTAGTACTTTACGTTTGTCTGGCTGGCGCCCGTCCAGAGACCCTGGGCCCACAAGCGGGCGGCCGTTTCGTAAATCGGGACCTTGGACCAATGAAGGACCAAATCGACCTGACTGGCGACGGCCAAGTGCCAGGCATGGCCGCCCAGGCCGAAGCCCGTCACGTCCGTCGCCGCATGAGCTCCCAAGCGGACCATGTGACGGGCGGCGCTGGCGTTCAGGCAAGCCATACCCTCCAAGACGGGCCGGGCCTCTGCCTCTGAGATGCCCCCGCCCTTGAGTTGCTCGATGACGATGCCCGTCCCGATGGGCTTCGTCAAGATGAGGACATCACCTGGTCGAGCCCCCCGCATGGAAACGACCCGGTCCGGCCGGGCATGCCCCGTGACGGCCAAACCATAGAATACGTTGGCTTCCTTCAAGGTATGGCCGCCCAGGGACACAGCACCCGCCTCGGCCAAGGCGTCCAAACTGCCTTGGACGATACGGGCCGCCACGTCAGCCGGGACCTTCGACGGCGGCAAGGCCAGGACTTGGAGGGCGCACAGGGGGACCGCTCCCCGAGCATACAGGTCGCTTAAGGCATTGGCGGCGGCGATCCGACCGTACAGGTAGGGGTCGTCGCACGGCGGGGCGATGATATCGACGGACTGAAACAGCAAGCTCCCGTCGGGTAGGTAGACGCCTCCCGCATCGTCCATCGGGGCCGTCTCCGACCACCGGCGTTCATCCGGTACGACGTGCAGGCGTTCGAGGATCGCCGCCAGGTCCGCCGGACCCAGCTTGGCGGCTCAACCGCCGGCGGCGCACAACTGCGTGAGCCGCACCTCTTCCATCGGGATGCCTCCGACGCAGGTGTCGGGTGTTGGGTATCCGGTCTTTTCGCAAAGCCGTTCAGTTCGTAAGAATGGCGTCGGGATAGCCTTTCCGACCGCCCTATCAGCCCATCCGCCCAATGGCGAATGGCGAATAGCGAACGGCGGATGATATCTCCCCATTCGCCATTCGTTACTCGCTGTTCGCTCTTCTCGAAGGGTCCGAAAAGCCGAATTCATCCGGCTCTTCACGGGCTGGACGGCTATGCTAACGGATTCCAGAGGCCGGGGCAACGCGGGGCGGCATATGGGGTCGGTGGCGGCCGGACCGCCAGAAGGCTAAGTACAGGGCGGCTGGCAGGGCACTCAAGAGGATCACGGCTTCATACGTGACATGCGTGAGTAGGGCGACCGGCGCTTGGGCCTCCGAGCCCGTCACGGCCAGCCATACGATCTCCCACGTGCCCAGGTGAAGCCAGCCGTGAAGGGGGATTTCTCGACTCAGTTCGGCCGCCACCAGCGCCTTGAAGAGGGTCGGGACCGAAACGGATGCCGCCCCATAGGCCATGGCCCATCCGTGGTACAGGAGGGTCAATCCGACGTATTTCAGGGTCACGATGGCCACCGAAAGGACGGCCCACAGGCCCCAATCCCGTAAGTTCCGCCGTTGAAAAATCAGGGAGAGCCCGACCCAGGCCCACCAGCCGGATCGAAAGCGACCCCGGCTCATCCGGTGACGCCGCCGGAACCACGTCGGGACGACTCGGCGAAAGGAAAGACCGAGACCGACCAGACAGGCCATCAGGACCCACACGATCAGGCCGACCTCCCACGGGAGGAACCACTGGAGATACAGGACCGTCGCCAGGACGTCGCCCAGGCTCGTCCCGACCATGCTCGCCAGGATGCGGCGCCAACGGGTGCTTGTCAGGAAACGAGTCAGGACTGGGTACGTAAGGACGCCCGAGCGGAACGGCAGGAAGTCGATGGCCGCATGATGGACGTATGCGATGGCAACGACCGGCCGTCCGACCGTCGCCGGGCCGCCCAGGAGGAGCCAGTACCGCACGCCCCGCAGGCCCGTCCATAGGACGTAACATCCGGCAAATAATCCGATGACCTCCCAGGGCGGGCTCGGCGCTTCCCAAATCCGTTGAGTCTTGGGAAACCCGAACCACAAGACCCCTACGGCCACCGCTGTGACGACCAACGGGAGCCACCGCCAGACTGGCGAGGCCCGGACGACTTCCGATCGCATCACCCTCCTTCCAAAGGTCCCAGGCTAATAGGGACCATAGACTTATAGACCCCAGCACCAAGAAACCGGACCATCCTAAAAATAGGTCTGGGGTCACTGACGCTGGCACCCGGGACCCGGCACCTGCTATCCTGCATCTTCCATCTTACTCCTAACCGGTGAGGTCCGTCATGAAGGTCTATGCCCAAGGCCCCGTATGGGTCGTCTCCGTCGAACCCGATGAACCGGTCCTGGACTGTCTCCTGGAAGCCGCCCGCCAACACGGCTGGGTAGCCGCCGCCCTCTGGGGCATCGGCGCCGTCCGGGACGCCATGATTGGGTACTATACCGTCGAGGAAAAACGTTATGTCCAGATAAGACTGCCCGGAGACTGGGAGCTCGTCGCATGTCACGGCACGCTCTCGACCCGGGAGGGCGAGCCCTTCTGGCACCTGCACGTCGTCTTAAGCGACCGGGAGGGTCACACCCGAGGGGGCCATCTCTTTGAGGCTCGGGTCGGGGGCGCCGGTGAATTCGTCGTCCTCCCCCTCCCGCATCCGATGGTCCGTCAGAAGGACGAACGTACGGGGTTGTATCTGCTTGGGTGATGGGAGATCCAGGCGTGAGGGGGCGAGGACGGGATGAACGTGAGACTCGAGATCCGACCGGCTTGGCGCGTGTGGTCCGGCATCGGATTAGCCGTCGTCGGGACGGTAGCGGCCCGGCCCGTCTTAGAGGGCCTCCTCGTCGGGACGCTGTGCACCGCCTACGGCCTGGCCTGGCGGCTCTGGGCGGCGGGCCATGTCCAGAAAGGGGAGACCGTCACGACGACCGGCCCCTACCGCCTGCACCGACACCCCCTGTACTGGGGGACCTTCTGGCTGGGCGTCGGCTTTGCCTGCATGGTCCACAGGCCGGCGTTCTGGATCGCTTTCCTGGTCTACTATACCGTCGTGTATAGCCTGACGATTCGTCAGGAAGAAAGGTTCTTGCGGTCTCGTTTCGGAGCTCTCTACGAGACTTATGCGGCTCAAACGC
>JAUQPV010000245.1 GCA_030550225.1 Acidobacteriota bacterium
CGCAATCTCGGAGGCCCCTTCCCCCCGCATCGCCAGCGCCGTCAGGACGGCGCCGACCAGCTCCGGTGGGATCTCCCCGGAGGCGATGTCCTCGCCGAGCTGGCGGGCCGTCGCAAAATCGAGGGTCCCCCCCTGAGTAACGGTCTTTAGAGCCTGCTGAGTCCGTCCTAAGCGGTCGGTCATCCCTGTACCTCCGGCCGAGTAGATGGGCAGGTGGGCAGATGGGCTAAGGGACGGGAAAAGCCATCGTCCAGGCATCCAGCCTCCGGGTCTTCGCAAAATCCCCTATCTGGCATCCTGCATCATAGAGGAGGGATTCCATAGGCCCATCGGCCCAAGACCGTGGCTCGTCACTCCGTCCCTTTGGAAAACCGTGCCTCTCGGGCGGTGGTGGGCCGTCCCGACACGATTCTTACGAACCGAACGGCTCTACTAAGGCTATGATAGGGGTGACCCGGTGGGTCGCCCCTACATGGGCTTCCAGCCAACCTGGTCCAGGGCCTCGACGCTCAGATACGCCCAGGGAGTATACGCTTGCGGACGACCCCGGATGTCCCGAAGAAAGTCTTCCCAGGCCGTCCAGCGGTACTCGTAGACGTCCTCGGGGTCCGGCCGGACGGGACCACCGTAGGTGCCGACCAGGATGGCGCAGTATTCGTTCTCGCAAGCGTCCCCGGCCGGATGCCGGACGAAGTAGTTGAAGCCGGCCACTTTTCGGACCCGGACGCCGGCGATGCCCATCTCCTTCCGGAGGGCCCGGGCGGCGGCTTGGGCGTATGTCTCCCGGCGTCCGCCCCGGTAGAGAACATGGCTGACGGCCGTCAGGTCCCATAGACCGTCCCACAGCCAGTGACGCCGGCGTTGGAGCAGGACTCGCCCTTCCGGGTCGAACAAGAGGCAAACGAACGCCCGGTGATGGAGGCCGTCGCCCCGGTGGGCCTCCGTCCGGGAAGCGTACCGGCCCGTGAAGCGGTCCCGGTCGTCGACTACGAGGACGATCTCGTCCCGTGCGCGCCGTTCCTTGTCCATATTCGGGAATTCGGCAGTTCGGCAATTCGGGAGTCCGGTAGGTCGGCCGGTGGAAAATAAGGAATGGCCCCCGGGCTCGTCCCACCGAATTCCCGAATCCCCGAGTCGTCGGCCTCCCAAGCGGCCCTACTGCCTTACCGCTCTACCGCCTATAATATATTCGCTCTTGCCCTCTCTGCCATCTTACCGCCCCTAACTAAGGAGTGCAGTCATGACGGACCAGCCTCGTGGGTTTCCTGAAGCCGTCCGATGGCTCGACACGCCGGACGGACGTTTGCGCATCTACAGCCTCCGCTACCTGGACGAAGCGGGCCTGACCGACACCCAACGTCTGCCTTACTCCATCCGCATCCTGCTGGAGAACCTCCTGCGTCACTACGACGGCGAGGTCGTCCGGTGGGACGACGTCGTTGCCCTGGCCCGCTGGAGTCCCCAAGCGGTCCCGTCCGTCGAGGTCCCCTTTCGGCCCGAGCGGGTCCTCCTCCAGGACTTCACGGGCGTCCCCTGTGTCGCTGACTTGGCGGCCATGCGGGCGGCCGTCCGGCGGTTCGGCGGCGACCCCCGACGGGTCAACCCCGTCGTCCCCGTCGACCTCGTCATCGACCACTCGGTGCAGGTCGACTTCTTCGGGTCGGTGGATGCCTTCGAGCAAAACGTGGCGATGGAATACGAGCGGAATCGGGAGCGGTACGCCTTTCTCCGGTGGGCCCAGCGGGCTTTCCGCAACTTCCGGGTCGTCCCGCCGGGGACGGGCATCGTCCATCAGGTCAACCTCGAGTACTTGGCGTCGGTCGTCCAAGTCCGGCCGGCCTCAGATGGCGTTCTCGAAGCCTTCCCCGACACGCTCGTCGGGACAGACTCGCACACGACGATGATCAACGGCCTTGGCGTCCTCGGCTGGGGCGTCGGCGGCATCGAGGCCGAGGCCGTCATGCTGGGCCAGCCTATCTACATGCTCGTCCCCGAGGTCGTCGGCGTCCGCCTGACCGGCGAGCTCCCCGAGGGGGCGACGGCGACGGACCTCGTCCTGACGGTCACGTACCTCCTACGGAAAAAGGGCGTCGTCGGCAAGTTCGTCGAATTCTTTGGACCCGGCGTCCGGAGCCTCCGGGTCGAGGACCGGGCGACCCTGGCGAATATGGCGCCCGAGTGCGGCTCGACGGTCAACCTGTTTCCCGTCGATGACGCCACGCTCGAGTACCTCCGGGGGACGGGGCGGGACCCCCGGCACGTCGAGCGGGTCGAACGCTACATGAAGGCCCAGGGCCTGTTCTGGACACCGGACGCCCCCGAGCCCCTGTACAGCGACGTCATCGAGCTGGACCTCTCGACCGTCGAGCCGACGATCGCCGGCCCCCGGCGACCCCATGACCGGGTCCCCCTCCGGACGGCCCGTCAGGCCTTCCGGGAGGCCCTGCGGACCTTCCTGCCGGCCGACGGAGCCGTCGCCGACGTGGACGAGCTCATCGGCCGCCGCGTGGAGGTCTCGCTGGACGGCTTAAAGACGACCGTCGGTCACGGGAGCGTCGTCATCGCCGCCATCACGAGCTGTACGAACACGTCAAACCCTTCCGTCATGGTCGGCGCCGGTCTGCTGGCCAAGAAGGCCGTCGAGCGGGGTCTGACCGTGCCGCCCCACGTCAAGACAAGCCTGGCGCCGGGGTCCCGGGTCGTGACGGACTACCTGGTCGGCTCGGGCCTCCTGCCGTACCTGGAGGCCCTTCGGTTCCACCTCGTCGGCTACGGCTGTACGACGTGCATCGGCAACAGCGGTCCCCTGCCCGAGCCTGTCGCCCGGGCCATCGAGGAGAACGGCCTCGTGACCGTCGCCGTCCTGAGCGGCAACCGCAACTTCGAGGGGCGCATCAACCCCCATGTTCGGGCGAGCTACCTGATGTCGCCGCCCCTGGTCGTCGCATATGCCCTGGCCGGGACGATGGACATCGACGTGTTGAACGAACCCCTCGGCCGAGACCCCAACGGCCGGCCTGTCTACCTGCGGGACCTCTGGCCGACTCACGAAGAGGTTCGAGCTCTCATGCGGCGAGTCCTCAACCCGCGGGTCTTTCGACGGCGGTACGCCCAGGTCTTTCGGGGTGACGCCCGGTGGCGAGCTCTCCCTGTCCCCCGGGGCGACCTGTACCGGTGGGACCCCGACTCGACGTATATCCAGGAGCCGCCCTTCTTCCGGGACCTGCCCCTCGAGCCGCCGCCCCTGCAGGACATCCACGGGGCCCGAGTCCTCGTCCTCCTCGGCGATTCGGTCACGACGGACCACATCTCGCCGGCCGGGGCCATCCCGGAGAAAAGCCCCGCCGGACAGTACCTCATCCGCCGGGGCGTCCCGCCGTCGGAGTTCAATACCTATGGGACCCGCCGCGGCAATCACGAGGTCATGATCCGGGGGACCTTCGCCAACATTCGACTCCGGAACTTGCTCCGGGTCCCGGCCGACGGGGGGTCCCTTCCCGAGGGCGGCTGGACGGTCTACTTCCCGACCGGCGAGGTCATGACCGTCTACGACGCCGCCATGCGGTATCATGCCGAGGGGACACCCCTCATCGTCATCGCCGGCAAGGAGTACGGCTCCGGAAGTTCCCGAGACTGGGCCGCCAAGGGGACTTTCCTGCTCGGCGTCCGGGCCGTCCTGGCCGAGAGCTTCGAGCGCATCCATCGGAGCAATCTCGTCGGGATGGGTGTCCTGCCCCTGGAGTTCGAGCCGGGCCAGAACCGGGAGACGCTCGGCCTGACGGGTCGTGAGGTCTTCCACATCGAGGGCATCGCCGAAGGCCTTCAGCCTCGCACTCGCGTCCGCGTCCGAGCCGTCCGACCCGACGGGACGGAACAGGTGTTCACGGCCATCGCCCGGCTTGACACGCCCGTCGAGGTGACCTACTACCGGCATGGGGGGATTTTGCCTTACGTACTCCGGCAAATGGTAGGTGGTGGACAGTAAATGGTCACTGGGAACGTTCGTTCGAGTCTCGTCGAGCAGGTCCGGAATATTCCGAATCAGCCGGGGGTCTACTTCTTTAAGGACCGACGGGGCCGCTTTCTGTACATCGGGAAGGCCAACTCGCTTCGGGACCGGGTCCGTCAGTACTTTTCGGGCCACGACACCCGACCGATGGTCCCCTACCTCCTGCGGGAGGCGGCTTACGTCGACTGGGTCACGACCCAGACGCCTCTGGAGGCCCTCATCCTCGAGGCCCAGATGATCCGGCGGCACCAGCCCCGGTACAACGCCCTCTTGAAGGACACCCGGAGCCTTCCCTACGTCCGCATCACTCTCCAGGAGCCATATCCTCGGGCCGAGGTCGCCTTCCGCATCGAGAATGACGGCGCTCGCTA
>JAUQPV010000246.1 GCA_030550225.1 Acidobacteriota bacterium
GGGTCCTGTACTTGGGTCGGGAGGTCCTCTTCCCGTGGGTCCGGACGCCGGCCTCCGGCAAGACGTGGTGGCTGAATGTCCCGTCCCTCTTTCTACGAGACGGCCTGGGCCTGCTGGTCCTATACGGTGTGAGCCTGGGGTTTGTGTACCGAGGTTGGCTTCCGGTACTGGTCTTCCGGGCTTCCGGCCCCGACCCCGAGACGGCGACAGCGTCGGACGTGGAAGCTATCTGGGAGGCCGAACTCGCTCGAGTGTTGGACCAGACGGCGGCACGCCGGCGCCGACAGGCCGTCGGTCTGGCGGTCGCCGTCCTCATCCTGTACGGGGTCGTCTTCACTCTGCTGGCCTGGGACCTGGTGATGTCCTTGGATCCCACGTGGTCAAGCACCCTCTTCGGGGGCTACTTCTTCGTGGGGAACCTATACGTGGGCCTGGCCGTCATCGGCCTGACGACTCTTGGCCTTCACCGGCGAATGGGTTCGATGTCCCCCTTCACGGCCGACCAATTCCACGACCTGGGGAAGCTCGTGTTCGGCTTCTGTCTGCTGACGGCCTATCTCGCCTGGTCCCAGTATCTGCCCATCTGGTACGGCAACCTGCCGGAGGAAGCAGGATTCGTGCTCTTACGGATGAAGACGGCACCGTGGGGCTTCTGGGCGAAGGCCGTCCTGGTACTCGGTTTTGTCATCCCCTTCGTCGCTGGCTTGAGTCGGGCGCTGAAGCGACGGCCGTGGGGCCTGTTCATCCTGTGCGCCGTCGTAGCCGTCGGGATGTGGATGGAACGGTACCTCTTGGTCGTTCCCTCCTTGTGGCGGGAGGCCGTTCCCGGCGGGACGCTCCCCTTTGGATGGCCGGAAGTCCTGATCACGTTAGGCTTTCTGGGCGCCTATGGCGTGTCATTCCTGGCCCTGGCTTGGTGGGTCCCCCTCCTGTCGTCGGGCCCCGCCGAGGATCCCGAATAACGACCCCCCGCACTCGCATCCCGCATCTCCTATCCTGTATCTTAGCTTATCAGGGCCGTTCGGTTCGTGGGAATGGCGTCGGGACGGTCTTTCCCACCGCCCGAAAGGCACGGTGTTTCAAAGGAACGGTGACGGAGTGATGATGCAAGGATGATCCCGACCGGCCCGTCGGCCCGAGACCGTGGTTCATCACTTCGTTACTGCGTCACTCCATCATTTCAAAAAAACCGTACTCCCCGGAGGGTCGGAAAAGATGGGTTGATCGGGATTCTCCCGGGCCGAACGGCTATGTTATCTCTTCTAACCCCGATATCCAATATCCAGGGCCTGATACCGAATGCTCGTACATGCGGAGGGTAGACGTGCGTCGGGCCGCGTGGGGGCGGACTGGAACCATCGGGCTTCTCGGCCTGACCCTGGTTATAGTCGTCGGATGCGCCGGTCGGGGACCTCGATGGACGGAGGCCGGGACTCCCTTCGTGGGTCTGGCCTCGTGGTATGGTCCGGAGCGGCATGGTCAGCAGACGGCCAGCGGCGAGGTCTTTGATATGTATGCTTACGTGGCGGCTCATCCGACGCTCCCGTTCGGGACCTACGTCCGGGTGACGAACTTGGAAAACGGCCAGACCGTCATCGTCCGTATCGTCGATCGAGGGCCCCATCGGCCGGACCGGATCATCGACCTCTCCTATGGGGCCGCCCGGGCCTTGGGGATGGTCGACAAAGGCGTCGTCCCGGTCCGGGTCGAAGTCCTTCAACAGGTGGAAAGGTAGGGGTTGGGTGCTGGGGTGTTAGGTGTTGGGTGTTGGGTGTTAGAAGAAGGACCCAACACCGAACGCCCGACTTCGGGCCATGGAGAAGGCCGTTCTGATGCCATCTCACGGGCTCAGCGGACTCCGGATGCACGCGGGCTGGATTCTATGTGAAACGGCCTATGAAGCCGAGGTCGTCCGCCGGTATGGCCTGTGGCTTCCCTGTGATTGCGGGGTTTCCCGATGGGGCTACTTCCACTGGGTCCGGTCTGACGGTCCGGCCGTCGGACTCTGGGTGATGGGACTTAGTCGCGGGTCCCTTGGAGGTGCGACCTTCTTGCGAAACACCGACGGGTGCGTCCTAACGGGGTATGCCCATGCCCTGAGTCCCTCCCTGGTCATCGGGGACGTCCTGATGGCCACGGCGGTCCTTCGACCCTCGGTCACGGGCGGCATAGAGACGCTATGGCCGGACCCAGTTCCCGGGATGGAGGCCATCGCCGATATCGTGGCGGCCCCTTGCTGGGTCACTTCTCCCGTGCCTGCGACGTCACGTCGACGGCAGGCACTCTATCGGTGGACCGGGGCGTGGGCCGTGCGGCCGGAAGGCGAACATTGGCTGGAGGTCATCCAAAGGTATCGCCCTGTCGGTGTCCTCCTCTGGATCATGGATACGGTCCAGGAACGGACATTGCCGGACGACACGGCCTGGCGCCTTCAACGTCACCGGGCCATCCTGGAACGGCATGGCGACCGGATCGAGCAGGTCGTCCGACGTCTCTGTCATCCGTTCGGGAGTTCGGTCACCGGGCGGTGGGGAGTCGTACAGGAACAAGGGAACCGAGTCACGCATCGGACCGAATGAGCCACCCGTAAGCTGGACTCGGGGAACCGAGCCCGGACCTTCGGGCCACCTCAGAAGTTCGACGACGGGGCCGTCCGTATGGTACTCACGACGCGTCACCCGTCACTCGTACCTGCCGGACGGCCGGACCCCCGAACTGCCGAATTGCCGACCTTCCCGATTCTTGACAGGGGCGGGGGATTGCCCTATGTTGGAGGGGCACCGTTCTTAAATCCCCCATCGGAAGGGAAGACCCATGCAGGATTCTTATGCGCTGTGGATGTATCTGCCCGGCCTGATCCTCTTTATCGGCGGGGTCGCTTTCGTCATCTTGAACGTCGTCCTGTCTCATCTGATTCACCCCCACGTGCGGACCCACGAGAAGTACCTTGCCTACGAATGCGGCGAGGACCCCATCGGCGGGGCGTGGATCCAGTTCAATCACCGGTTCTACCTGCTGGCCTTGGCGTTTGTGGTCTTCGACGTCGAGGTCGTCCTGCTGTTCCCATGGGTCGTCGTCTTCCGGGAGTTCGGCTGGTTTGGGTTTATCGAAGTTTTGGTGTTCATCGCCGTCCTTCTCTTTGGGCTGGCCTATGCCTGGCGGAAGGAAGCTCTCGTGTGGGACAAGCCCCAGCCGATGTATCAAGCGGGTCCCGTCACGGTGCCCGCCGTGGCGCAGGAGGTGCGGACCGATGGAGCGTCTTCTTGAGACCCTGCAACGCCTGGGTACGGGTGAAGTCGCGATCTCGACGGCCTTCCTGTGGGACGTCGTCTTCTGGTTCGGTCTCTTTTTGGTATTTCTGGGGGCCCTGATCCTGGTCCAGGCACTCCGGGGCCGGAACTGGGTCGCCGACGTCGTGGCCAGTCTGGCCGTTCCCTTCTGGATGCTGTTGGGAGTCATGGCCGGCCTGGCCCTGGTCGGGATCGGTGGGGTGTATCTGATTCAGCAGTGGGGCTTACTTCAGCGGTGGCGCTTTGCGGAATGGCCCCGGGGCGTCCATTACCTGATCCTGTCCCTGCTGGCGGTCGTCGTCGTCTTGGTCCTCATCACGGTCCTCGTCCTCTTTCTGGTCTGGTGGGAGCGGAAAATCTCGGGCCACATCCAGAACCGCTACGGGCCGACCGAGACGGGCTGGTACGGCCTCCTTCAGACGCTGGCCGACGGCATCAAGCTCCTCAATAAAGAGGATATCATCCCGGCCGGGGCGGACCCCATCCTGTTCACGTTGGCCCCATGCGTCATCCTGGCGGCGTCCTTCGGATTGTATGCGGCCCTGCCGTTTAGCGAGTCCCTGGTGATCGCCCGGATGAACGTGGGCCTCCTGTGGGTCGTCGCCCTGGGGTCCCTGACGGTCATCGGGATCCTGATGGCTGGCTGGGCCCAGAACAACAAGTGGGCCCTCTTCGGGGGGATGCGCTCAGCGGCCCAGGTCGTGAGTTACGAGATCCCGGGCGGCCTGGCGCTCCTGGCGGCCCTGACGCTCGTCGGGTCCCTGGACCTCGTCGAGATCGGACGGGCCCAGGCCGGCGGCCGATGGCTCATCTGGTCCAGTCCCTTTTCGTTTGTTGCCTTCCTGATTTACTACATCGCCTCGCTGGCCGAGACGAATCGAACGCCCTTCGACCTGCCGGAGGCGGAGTCGGAGCTGGTCGCCGGCTACTTCACGGAGTACACGAGCATCCGCTTTTCGATGTTCTTCCTGGCGGAGTACGCTAATATGTTTGCCGTCTCGGTCCTGGCGGCCGTCGTGTTCCTGGGGGCGTGGCACGGACCGGTCCTGCCGGGTCCCGTGTGGGTCGTCCTGAAGGCCCTGG
>JAUQPV010000247.1 GCA_030550225.1 Acidobacteriota bacterium
CGCCCGGATTCGTCTGGGCACGTGGCCGGTTCCCCCGATTTTCGAGTTGATTCAACGTCTCGGCGACGTCCCGACGGACGAGATGCTCCGTACGTTCAACATGGGCATCGGGATGGTCGTCGTCGTGCGGCCGGAGGATGAACCGAGCGCTCGGCAGACCGTCGAGGACCTCGGCCTGCCCGTATATTCCATCGGAGAGGTCGGGCCCGGGCCGGGCGGGGTCGTCTATGAATAATTCGGTGCTGGGTGTTGGGTGTTCGGTGTTGGGTATTGGTTCGGACCCAGGACCTGACGCACGGCACCTAACACCCGGCGACTAACCCGATTCCCGGCCCGGGCCCTGAGACCTGCTTAGAGGGGCTACCATGGCGACGGGTCGGATCGTGATCCTCATCTCCGGGCGTGGGACCAACATGGAGCGGCTCATTCAGGCTTGCCAAGCGGGGGAAATCCCGGCTCAGGTCGTCCGGGTCATCAGCGACAACCCCGAGGCCCGGGGCCTTCAGCGGGCGCAAGCTTACGGCGTCCCGACCGTCGTCGTGCCCGCCCGGGCGTTCCCGGACCGGGCGGCCTTCGAGGCGGCCCTCCTGGAGGCCGTGCGCGAGGCGGCGCCCGACCTCATCTGCCTGGCCGGCTTCATGCGAATCTTAAGCCCGAGGTTCGTCCAGGCCTACCGGTACCGAATCATGAACATCCATCCGGCCCTGCTCCCGTCGTTTCCGGGCCTCCACGCCCAGCGGCAGGCCCTCGAGTACGGTGTGAAGGTCTCCGGTTGTACGGTCCACTTCGTCGACGAGGGCGTCGACACGGGTCCCATCATCGTCCAGAAGGCCGTCCCCGTCCTGGAGGACGATACCGAGGAGACCCTGGCGGCCCGGATCTTGCAGAAGGAACACGAAGCTTATCCGGAGGCCGTCCGGCTGTTCTTTGAAGGTCGGCTTCGCGTCGAGGGCCGGCGGGTCCGGATCTTAGACCGGCCAGAATGACCTGCAGTCTGTCATCATCGGAGCCGTCCCAGGAAGTCCCGCCAGCCTGCTTCGTAACGGTCCCGCGCTACGAGGAAGGCGTCGTTGTGGCCCCCGCGGAGCTCGACCAGGACCTTGGATGCCGGGCCGGTCGCCTGCAGGCGAAGAGCATGCGAAAAGGCCACGACCTCATCGTCCCGGCTGTGGAAGATCAAGACCGGACACGAGACCCCCTCGAGATACGACCGCGTATCGTACCGAAACCGTGCGATCCACCGGGCCGGTAGGAATGGATACAGCTCGGCGGCGACCTCCGGGAGCGACGTAAAGGCGGCCTCGAGGACCAGGGCCCGAGCCGGAAATCGTCGGGCCAGGTAGGCCGCCACGGCCCCGCCCAGGGATTCGCCGTACAAGATGATGCGGTCAGTGGGGATACCCCGTCGTTCCGTTAAGTATGACCAGGCGGCCTCGGCGTCCCGGTAAGTCCCGGCCTCGTCCGGCCGGCCCTCGCTCTGACCGTACCCCCGGTAGTCGAAAATGAAGGTACTGAGGCCCAGGTCGTGCAGGCTACGAAGCTTCTCCAGACGATGGGAGATGTTGCCCCCGTTGCCGTGCACGAATAAGACGATGCTCTGGGCGTCCGGCGCCGGGACCCACCAGCCGTGGAGTCGGACGCCGTCGGACGCTTGGAATTCGACCGACTCGTAGACCAGGCCCATGTCAGCCGGCGTACCCTCCAGCAGACGGGTCGGGTAGTAAACGAGACGGTCCTGGAAGGTCCAGAACACGAGTAGGATCCCGACGTACACGACGACGCCTAAACTCAGGATCGCCCACGCCATCGTCCACGACTTCCCTTGCATCCAGCACCCCCCGACCCGACACCCCGGCTTGGCGCCGACGGACTTCCGTCTCGATGTCCTCGAGAATTCGCCGAACCCGACCCCGTATCAGGGGCCGGCCGAGCCAAGACGGGATCCAGAATTTGCCTTGGCTTTCCAGTACATAAGTCACTTCTGTACCTTCGCCTTGGGCCTCGAGCCGGAATGACCCCCGGTAGACCCGAAAGTCGCCATCGAGGGCCTCGAATTGAATTTCGTCCAGGGGCCGCTCGACGACCTGGAGCCGGACTCGGAGGACGATGCCCAGGATCCCCCGCCCCCGCTGTTCGACGATGCAGACGTCGGCCCGCCGCTCGACAAGGCGAGACGCCTGGATGTCATGGATAAACTCAGCGATGTGGTCATAATCCGTCAGGACGCTCCAGACGGCCGCCGGCGGCACCGGGACCCATAGGCGGGCCAGTACGTAATAAAGTCCCTTCGACTCCGTCACGGAGACGGTCGGCCCCGAGGCGCTGGACGGGTCCGCCTGGAGCCAGGGGGCTGACCCGCTACTGAGGAAGGCCATCGCAAGACCGGTGCGCATCACCCACGGAGCCATCGTCCCCCTCGGTTCCTGACGCCGGGATGACGCCCGGCATTCCGACCGACCGAAGGCCTATATTCGCCCCCTAATGCCGGCGGGTCCGTAGGGGAACGAAACGGACGGGCGTGATCGATTGGGCCGTATAGTCGGTCGGCGCCGGGCCATACTTGACGATGAGTTGGAGGTCCTGGTCCCACGTCCCGACGGGGATAACGAGGCGGCCGCCGGTGCGGAGTTGCTCGATCAGGGCCGGCGGGACTTCCGGGGGGGCGGCCGTGACGATGATGGCGTCGAAGGGCGCCGCCTCGGGCCACCCCCCGGAGCCGTCGTCATTTCGAAAATAAATGTTCGTGTACCCCATCGACGTCAGGACCCGCCGGGCCCGCTCCAGGAGGTCGGCCTCCAGCTCGACGGTGTAAACCTCCCGGGCCAACTCGGCCAGGATGGCCGTCTGGTACCCCGAACCCGTGCCGACCTCCAAGACCCGCTCGGGACCCTGCAGATGAAGGAGTTCTGTCATCAGGGCGACGATGTACGGCTGACTGATCGTCTGACCGGCCCCGATGGGGAGGGGCCCGTCGTCATAAGCGGCATAGACATACTCCGGGGGGACGAATCGGTGGCGGGGGATCTTCCGCATGGCGGCCAGGACCCGCTCGTCCCGGATGCCCCGGTCGATCAACTGCCGTTGAACCATTTCTTCTCGGAGTAGGGCCATCCGGGTTTCAAAGTCCTCGGGTGCCTGCCCGTTCGTCGGAGAACCGTTCATACCCATGATCTTACTCATTCAGTCCTGGGTCTCGGGTGCCAGATCCCATCCCAAGAGACCACAGACTTACTTAGGAGACCCGACTTTTCTCATCTCTCGTCTCAAGATGACGCCGACGGCAAATCCGGCGTACCTTGGCCCGGCTTTCCAGGTGGCCCGGTCAGGTCCGTGGTCTATGGTCTGGGGTCTTTTTCCGAGACCTGGCTTCGCATCTGCCGGACCCACTGGTCGGCCTGTCGCTGGGGCTCGGGGAGCCGATAACCGTCGCAACAGTCGAGGACGATGGCGATGGCCCGCTCCAGGGAGACCCGATGGCCCGGCGAGACGTAGACAGGCTGTGTCCGAGGCCGCGTCGTCAGGACGGCCCCGATGACGGCACCGGTCCGGGGGTGCCACAGGGGGACCCACTGGCCGGCGTTCGGGGCCGGTGCCTCGTGCCGACCAAAGAGTCGGCTCTTGCCGACGCCGACCGTCGGCCAGTCCAGGAGGACGCCGATGTGGCACGCGATTCCGAAGCCTCGGGGGTGGGCCGTCCCCTGGCCGTCGACGATCAGGACGTCGACGGGATGGTCGACCTGGGTCATCACCCGGAGGTAACCTGGCGTCTCCCGGAAGGACAGGAAGCCCGGCACATAGGGAAATTCCACATCGGCCAGGGCCACCCACCGATGGACGGTCGTCCGCTGAGCGGCATCCCACAGGACGGCCCCGGCCACGATGCGCCGGCCACCCTCGACGAAAGCGCTGTCCAAGCCCAAGACCCACCGCCAGCAGGCCGGTCCGTCTTCTGTCCGGACTTGCCGGGCCAGGGTCCACTGGAGGCTTCGAGCTTCCTCCAGGTCGGCCGGCGTCCGCCACTGGCGAAGCGCCCGCCGAGCGGCTTCGGCCAAGCTCCGCAAAGTGCCCTCACGCCCCATCGCCGGCTCCGCCCAGGGACCCATCGGGTGTACCATGGGGAGCCTCCAAGAGATTCGGCAGTTCGGGAATTCGGCAGTTGGGCGATTCGGTGTTGGGTGTTGATAGCGATCAAGACACCCCGCGCCCCACACCGAATCGCCTTACTGCCTTATTGCCCCACTGCCGGATTTCCCAGCGAGCCGCTGAAACAAGTATATCACATCGTCGCCGTGGGCGAGGGTCCCGTGGAGTTCCCAGCCGGCCGCCCTCGGCGGCGGCGTCTTCTTGAACCTCTGGATGGCCAGGC
>JAUQPV010000248.1 GCA_030550225.1 Acidobacteriota bacterium
CTCCAGGGACGGACCCTGTCGTAAGTTGGCCATCGAGACGGTGACTTCCACGAAAGTCGGGAGTTCTTCCTGGGGCCAGGCCGGCGTCCGGTCAAGTAGGACCAGGAGGCCGCCCAAGAGCCCGGCGGTCCATATGCACCACACTTGTTGAATACGGACCTTCATAGGTCTACCTCTTCTTAGCGGGGTAACATGTACAGGCGGCCGACGCCGTATCCCGTGTCGGAACCCGGCGGACCCAGGTCGACCGACCGAGGCACCAGGATGGGATACACTCCCGACGCCGGGAACAGCCGAAAGGCTTTCTGGATCATCAGGGCCAGGGCGCCTGTCACGTGGGGGGCGGCCGCGGATGTACCTGTAAATTCCGGGTCCCTGAAACTGACCGTGCTCACCTTCGTCGGCGCTGAGATGTCCGGCTTCAACCGGCCGTCAAGCGTCGGCCCCTGACTGCTGTAGGGGGCCAGTCGGTCCGTGTCCCAGTCGACGGCCCCGACGGCGACGACGTAGGGACTGTCCGCCGGAGACCCGATGCTGTATGCCGGGACAAGGTACTCCATGTCTCCGTTCGGTGAGATGAATAGCTCGACCGGTACGCCCGTCGGGCCGCTGTAGTGGACGATGACCGCACAGAGGAAGGCCAGTCCACGAAGGAAAGACAGGCTGACAATCTCGAAGGGGGGTTGGCTTCCGGTCTGGGGATCCGTCGAACTGTCGACGATGAAGCCGTCAGGGGTCGTGATGTACAGGTCGTAATCCCGCGCCGAGGCCGGCCAGTCATACCATTCCAGGATAACCACTGTGTTGGGTGCGCCCACAAAGCAGTTCGTCTCGTCACCCCCTGAGAAGTTCAGATATCCGTCCCCGTCCGGGTCGATAAAGTCAGGGGCAATCCAGTGTTCATCCCCCTCATTGCCGGCCGAGATGATGGGCAGGATCCCCCGGGCGAGGGCCTCCTGGTGCTTGGGATAGTCCTCATCACAGCACTGACCGTTTCCAGCCCGGATAGAGCTTCCGATACTGCCGTTGTACAGCACGACGCCGTTGGCCATGAACCAGTCGACGGCCTGAGCGACGGCCGAGCCCGTATCGATGGCCGCCAGGTAGAATTCGACGTCCTCGCCCTCCAAGAAGTCGTAGATGATCTCGGCGACGGACGTCCCGTGTTCGGTCGCAAAGAAATCGCCGTCTTCCCGGAAGTTTCGGGTGAAGACCCGGTCTGAGGGCGGGAGCTCGCTCCCCAGAAGGCCTTGATACTGGTCGAATCCGATATCGACGATGCCGATCCGCAGGGGTGTCCGTTCCCCGGCCCCCCGTCGGAGGGCCTGCCACACCGGGGCCCCCACGACCCGGAGGCCCTCGCTGACCACCGCATGCGCCTTCATCTCCAAAGACGGCCCGACCCAACGGACATCCGGTAGGGCCTCCAGGAGGCCCAGCCGGTCCACGGGAATCAGGGCCTCGACGCCCCAGCGGCCGGCATAGCGGACCTTCACGCCCCCGACCTCCCGGAGCCGCTGGGCAACGGTCTCGGCCTGGCCCTTGTCGGTCCAGACGTAAACCATGACCTGGCGGTCGTACCACCGGAATCCATGTCGAGGCGCCTCAGCCTGCAGGCTCCGCAGGCGCTCGCTGGCATCCGCCCGAGCGGCTCGGACGACCGTTTCCAAATAGGGGTCCAACCGACTCGATGACTTGGCCGGCTTCGGCCAGTCCGTGCCCCGGAGGTCTTGGACGAAATGAAGGTCCGGCGACGTGATCGGCTGGAGGAGTTCGGGCCGCAATCGGACCTGAGGATTCGGGGGAGAGGACTCGGGGGTTCGGGAGGTAGTCCATTCCCCGCCCCCGATGAGGAGATACCCCATCAAGCCGATGAGGCCCCACCATCGAAACGGTTTTCGGATCGCCGTCATATGTCACACCTCCTTGGCAAAACCCAGGACCCTTAACGTCTCGCATTCCCCATCCCGTATCTTCATCGCTGGACGAAGATGTTGACGTGACCCCGAAAGTACGTCACCGGGTCTGTCTGAAACACCCAGGTGAGGGTCTGTAGGGTATCTTCCCCGTAGGGCAAGGCCTTGACGTGCACGGTGAACGGGTCGTCCCACCAGGGTTCCACGTCCATCGACCAGGGGTCATACAGCCAGCGGGGTCGAAGGCCCTGCGGCAACTCGCCGTAGGGGAGGGCACAACGACAGACGGTCACCTCGCCCGATACCAGGGTATCGTTCATGCACGAGACGTTGGCCCGACGGACGATCTGCATGGCCGGAGCGCACGCGAGTCCCCATCCCGCCAAGGTCGCGACCAGTAAGGCCGCGACAGCGATCTTTGGCACGATTCACCTCCGGCCTGACTCACCCGAATCCGACGCAACCCTTTCCCTCTCATGATGCATAGTCCATGAGCCATGACCTATGAGCCGGCTGGCCCGTCGGCCCCATGCTTGGAAAATCGTCTTTCTCGATGGGCCAAAGATTCCCACGAACCGAACGACTCTGATACCCTTTAGCAAGAGCCGTGCCGAAGTTGGGGGTTCGGACGGGCTCAGCGCCGGATGGGCCGACAGAAGCGGAACAGTGAGGCCTCGGGGGGTTCACCGATTGGGTCGGGCAGGGCACGTCGGGAGCCGGAAAGTTCACAAAGGTTTACGTCGAGTATAAAGGAAACTTTACTTAGGGTTCCGGACCGACGATGGCACCGAGGCGCCAGACCTTCTGCTCGGTGTAAACGAAACTTTACAGGGGTCCCTGACCCATAAAAGGGCAAGGCGCATAGAGCATAGGGCAAAGAGCCGAGGGCCCAGGGCAACTGGGGTTCTTTCCAGACCCCATCCCGCCGTCACTTCGTGACGGTGTCACGATGCCTGAAACACCGTCCTCTCCGAAGGGTCGGAAAAGCTACTTTGTCGGGACGCTCCTTCCCCTTCATGTGGGGGCGGCCGACTTCTATCAGGGCCGCCCCCTGCCACCGTTGGGTAAGGGCGAGATCGACTGGCGGGAGGGGGGTCTCCTGCATCCGTCCGCCCTGCCGTAACGACAAGCTCTGCCCCGCACCGATGTAAGACGCCGACCCTCGAATCGGCCAACCCAGGGGGATTGTCCTGGAGGTCCAGGGTCGGGTGTAACCTTTCCAAGGGGGAGTTTTCTAATCTACAGGACACGATGGGTTGACTGTCGATCTGACCCATGGCCTATCGGCCTACTTGCCGAATCCGAATGGAAGGAATCGCCGGGCGGAAAACCGGCGCTTGGGAGCCTATACTTGGTACCCGATGCGGGGTGCTCGAGCGGTGTTCGGACTCAGGCCGCCGGGCGTCTCATGAGCCAGCCGGTGTCGCCCTCGGAGGTGTGGGGTGGGGCGCCGTGTGGGCTCACAGGGACGAATAGCGAGGGGTGAATCGGGCATCGGGATGGTACCGTTCGCCATTCGCTATTCGCCACTTGCTTCGTGAGGTGTGCCATGGCCTTGATTTCGCCTCGGGACGCTGAGGCATTGAGAAAGCGGTTCGCCGCCGAGCTTCGGGATCCCGTGGACCTGTGGGTCTTTACCCAGGCCCTGAACTGCCCGACCTGTCCGACGGCCCTGCAGATCGCTCAGGAGCTGGGCGCCCTGACGGACAAGGTCCGGGTCATCGAGAAGAACCCCCTGATCGACGTGGACGACGCTCGGGGGCTGGATACCTCGATGGTCCCGGCCTTTGTCTTACGGACGGACCAGTCGGATGGCCGGATTCGGTACTACGGCCTGCCGTCGGGTTATGAGTTTGCGGTCCTGGTCGAGACCCTCGTCTCGTTGTCCCGTCAGGAGAGTTTCCTGGAGCCGGAGCTGGTCGAGCGCCTGCAGGCCCTGACGGCTCCGATGACCCTCCGGGTCTTTGTCACGCCGACGTGTCCCTACTGTCCTCAGATGGCCTTCCTGGCCTATCAGATCGCTATGCTCCGGCCCAACGTGACGGCGGAAGTCATCGAGGCATCGGAATTCCCCGAGGTCTCGACCCGTTATCAGGTCCGGGCCGTCCCCCGGACAGTCGTCAACGACCGTCACGCCGTCGAGGGGGCCGTGCCGCCGGAGATGTTCATCGAGGGCCTCCTGCGGTTGCAGGCCGAGGCACCGGAGTCCGGGTCGCCGGGTTCGGGCCTGATCATCGTACCGGGCCGGTGATGGCAGAGTCCATGGGCTGAGGGTCGGGCATGGTCGGGCATCCGGTCAGGCCGGATATCCGGGATATCTTAGCGGCGTGGGCTCGGGTTCGGGTCCTCCTGGTCGGGGACTTCCTCCTGGACCGGTGGATTTAC
>JAUQPV010000249.1 GCA_030550225.1 Acidobacteriota bacterium
ATCTGGAGGAATCGATGGAAGCCATCCGACAGCAGTTGACGGAGTTGTGGACCAGCTTGCGCCAGGGGGACCTGAACGTCGTCCTGGCTCGGTACAGCGACATCCTCCTGGCCCTGCTGGTGATCTCTATCATCGGGATCATGATCATCCCCATCCCGACGTTCCTGATGGACATCTTCCTGACGACCAACATGGCCCTGGCCATCTCGATCCTGATGATCTCCCTGTATATCCCCAACGCCCTGGCCCTGGCGTCGTTTCCGACGATCCTGCTCGTGTCGACTCTGTTCCGTCTGGCCCTGGAGGTCTCGGCGACCCGTTTGATCTTGCTATATGCCGACGCCGGGGAGGTCATCCACGCCTTCGGGAGCTTCGTCGTCAAGGGCAACCTCATCGTCGGGTTTGTCATCTTCCTGATCATCACCCTCCTCCAGCTGATTGTCATCGCCAAGGGGGCCGAGCGGGTCTCGGAGGTCTCGGCCCGGTTCACCCTGGACGCCATGCCCGGCAAGCAGATGAGCATCGACGCCGACCTCCGGGCGGGCCTCATCGACGCCGAGGAGGCCAAGCGGCGCCGGCGTCTGATCGAGAAGGAGTCTCAGTTCCACGGGGCGATGGACGGGGCCATGAAGTTCGTCAAGGGCGACGCCATCGCCGGCATCCTCATATCGGCCATCAACATCATCGCGGGCTTGATCATCGGGATCGTCATCAAGAAGTTCCCCTTCGACGTGGCTATCAAGAAGTACACGCTCCTGACCATCGGCGAGGGCCTGGTCGCCCAGATCCCGTCGCTGATCATCACGACGGCCTCAGCCGTCATTACGACCCGGGTCGCCAGTAGCGAGGAAGGGGCCTCCCTGGGGCAGGACATCGGCGTCCAGCTCCTGTCTCAGCCCAAGGCCATCGCCATCGCTTCCGGGATGCTGGCCGGCATGGCCATCGTGCCGGGCATGCCGACGGTCCCCTTTCTCATCCTGGCCGGCGTCGCCGGGACGACGGCCTGGAGCCTCATGCGGACCCGGCGGGTCAAAGAGAAGGAAGCCGTCAAGTCGAAGATGATGGAGCGACCGGCCGAGGCCGCCAAGCAACCGACCCTCGAGCTTCAACTCCCCGTCGCCGTTCCCGTCATCCTGGAGACGAGCCCGTCGCTGACGCCCTACGTGGACATCGAGCAGAAGGGGGAACGGTTCGTCAACGAACTGCTCCCGCAGATGCGCCTCTGGCTGTTTCACGACCTGGGCATCGTCTTCCCGGGCGTGCGCATCCGCGGGGAAGCCGCCCACATCCCGGGAAATCAGTACGCCGTTTACATCCATGAGGTCCCCGTCGCCCTCGGGACGGCCCACCCGAATCACGTGTTCGTCGGCGAATCCGTCCAGGAGGTGGCGATGATGGGCCTCACGGGGCCGACGGGACCCCACCCCATCACGGGGAAGGCGGGCCTGTGGATTCCCGAGGAGGCGGCCGACCAAGTTCACGGCCTCGGCGTCGCCACGATGTCGCCCGACGAGTATATCGCCGTCCACCTCTCCCAGGTCATCAAGCGGCACGCCGACGAGCTCCTGGGCATTCAGGAAGTCCAAAACATCTTGGACGCCATGGAACAGCAGGGGTACGCCGCCCTGGTCAAGAACGTCGTCCCGAAACTCCTGAGCATCCAACGCCTGACGGACATCCTGCGGCGCCTCCTCCGGGAGGAAATCTCTATCAAGAACATGAAGGCCATCCTGGAGGCCCTGGCCGACTGGGCCCCCTACGAAAACGACCCTGTGTACCTGACCGAGTACGTGCGGATGAACCTGAAGCGCTATATCGCCTATAAGTTCAGCAACGGCCAGCCGACCCTTGCCGTGTATCTCCTGGACCCGGCCATCGAGCAGGCTATCCAGAACGGCATCCGCCAGTCGGCTTCGGGAAGCTACCTGTCTCTGGACCCCCAGGTCAGCCAGCAGATCCTGGAGGCCTTCCGGACGGCCTTCGGAAAAGTAGACCTGACGTCGGTTCGGCCCATCGTCCTGACCCAGATGGAGGTCCGTTACTTTACGAAGCGCCTGATCAGTTTTGAGTATCCCCACGTCGTCGTCCTATCCTTTCAGGAACTGCCGTCGGACATGCGGATCCAGCCCGTCGGGCGGATTCAGCTCCCGGCGGCGGCCCTGACGGGACTGCGATGAGGGGATGGGACAGGAAGGCAATAGGGCAATAAGGCAGTAAGGCGGAAGGGGGAGAGCTACGACCCGTCGAATTCCTTACTCCCTGATTACCTTACTACCCTCCAGAGTGGAGGTGGCCGTGGCCATTCAGTTAACGGTCCGATTCCCAGACGGCCAGACGCAGACGCTGACCGTCGCCAAGGAAGTCGCTTTCATCGGTCGCCGGGAAGGGAATGACGTGATCCTTCCTTTTCCCTTTGTGTCCGGTCGGCACTGCCGGGTGTTCCGTCACGGGTCCCGCTTGCTGGTCGAGGACCTGGGGAGCACCAACGGGACACTCGTCAATGGCGAGAACCTGGCCCCCCAGACGCCTCAGGCCCTCCGACCGGGCGACGTGATTCAAATCGGGACGGTCGAGGTCCGGGCCCAGTGGTTCGAGGAAGCGGCCGTCGTCGAGACCGCCATGCCGACCGTCTATGAAGCCGTCCCGGCGGAGGTACCCCCCCGGACGTCGGCCCGACCCCCGAATCCCCCGGCCGCCCCGGCGAGTGCACCCGACGCCCCGGCGACGATGTGGGAGATCCAGACCGGCATGTACCGGTCCGCCGCCGTGCAGGTCGACGACCATCGGGTCGGGACGGCTACGGCGAATGCGCCCATTGCGCCTCAGCCGGCCTTTCAGGGTATCGGAGCGGCCCGCCCGGCCTCGTCTCGCCGGGCCGAGCCTCCGGTCGACACGTTTCAGGCGTGGAGTCTATTCTTTCAAGTCATCGGCCTGGTCACCCTTTTTGGGGCCCTCATCTTGTTGATCATCGTCTTGCTGTCATGACCCATGAAAGTCTGAAGCCCCGACTCGTCGTCCTTCAAGAGGGTCGGCCGGTGAAGACCTTAGAGGTCGTCCCCGGCCAGGAATGGAAGCTGGGTCGGCATCCCCAGTGTGCCGTCATCATCGCCCACCCCTCGGTCTCTCGTTTTCATGCCCGGATCTTCTGCGACGCCACGGGCGTCTACCTGGAAGACCTGAATACGGCCAACGGGACGTTCGTTAACGACCAGCGCATTCAGGGGACCGTGACCCTCCGGGACGGTGACGTCATCCGCCTGGCCCAGGCGACGAACCCGAATCCCATCCTCCTGAAGTTTGAGGACCCCAGTGCCCGCTTGCTGGAGGCCCTGGTCGAGGAAGAGAAGCCCCCAGAAGTCCCAGCGGAGGCGCCGGAAGCACCGGCGGAAGCGTCGTCAGCCGCCGAGGAAGCCGCCGACGTCGAAGTCGCCCCTTCGCCGCTGGCCCCGACGGGCTGGAGGGGCCTCCTGGCCGTGGTCCGACAGCCGGTCGTGTGGGTCCCCGTCGCCATCGTCCTCGTCGGGGCTATCGCCGTCGGCGTCTTCTTGGTCTCCCGTTTTCGGGTGACTCAACGCCCCTGGCAGTCCGTGCGGGTGGAACCCCTGAAGGTCCGGGCCGGTTGGCTCCTGACGCTTCAGGGTCCCGACGTCCAGCCGATCCAGGGTCTTCGGGTGTGGGTCCACGACCAGGAGGCGACTGTTCAGGCGGCCGAGTCGGGGAAGCTCCAGATGACGGTCCCGGACTTGGGCCTCGGGGAACGAGGGACGCGGGTCGTGGAGCTCCGGGTCGAGCGGAAGGGCCTCGTCCTGTTTCGCCAGTCGATTCAGTACGAGGTCGTCCCTCAGATTCGAGCGGTCCGGCCGACGGAGGTCGCCGTCGGCCAGACGGTGAACATCGAGGGCACGGGCTTTACGGGTCATCTCGGGGACGTGAAGGTCCGGGTCGGGAATCTGGACGCTCCTGTCGTGAAGGCCACGCCGGGCCTCATCCAGTTTCGGGTCCCGGTCCTGACGCGCCGCGGCGTCGTCGATGCGCCCGTCGAGGTTCGCATCGGGGAGTGGTCGGAGCGGACAGTGAGCCTGAAGGTGCGGCCTCGAGACTTGCCCTGCTATCCGCTCCTATTCTCCGCGACATACGTGACGGCTAACGTCTGGCAGGTGCGAAGCAATCTGGGATGTCTCCTTTACGTCGAGGGACCGGCGCCGGCCGAGGACCGCCCGGACGCCCCGCCGCCCCCCTCGGTTCAGCAGGCGATTCAGG
>JAUQPV010000250.1 GCA_030550225.1 Acidobacteriota bacterium
AAGCTCATCCCAGTGGGCTGCGGCTCGGACCCGGGTGTGGATTCCAAGAAAAACCGCTCCAGGCCTACATATCTGACCGATTCGCCCACCAAAA
Organism: Acidobacteriota bacterium; assembly: GCA_030550225.1. GTDB lineage: Bacteria > Acidobacteriota > HRBIN11 > HRBIN11 > HRBIN11 > HRBIN11. The sequence continues at coordinate 95 of JAUQPV010000250.1, forward strand.
ATGGAACAGTCACTTGGAGCGGTATCGGTCTTAGGACCTTAACCCAGGCCCTGAGACCCGACACCAAAAATTCAAGTCAACGAAGCACTACGACACCACTTTCAGGAGGTGACGCCATGCGCTATGGGCAACTTTTAAAATTTAAGGAGAGGGCCATGACCAAGAAACTGAGCCTTACGCCAATGTTCGTGCTAATGGTCGCCAGCCTAGCCATCGCCGGCCTGGGATGGGTCGGCCTGACTCGGGGCACTCCGTCCCCGGACTCGACCGCCCAAGTCGCCCGGGGCCGGTACCTGGTGACAGTCGGCCACTGTAATGACTGTCACACGCCCTGGAAGATGGGACCTCAAGGACCGGCACCGGACGTGACCCGACTCCTGTCAGGCCATCCCGAGGACCTGAAGATGCCAGTCCCGCCGCGTGTCGATGCGCCCTGGGGTTGGTACGGGGCCGTGACCAATACTGCCTTTGCGGGTCCGTGGGGAATTTCCTATGGAGCGAACCTGACGCCAGACCCGGACACGGGCCTTGGGGCATGGACCGAAGAGATCTTCATCAAGGCTATGCGGACGGGTCGTCATATGGGAGCCGGCCGGCCCATCATGCCCCCGATGCCCTGGCAGAATCTGAGTCACATGACGGACGCTGACCTGAAGGCGATCTTCGCCTATCTGCGGACGATCCCTCCCATCCGGAATCGTGTGCCGGACTACGAACCGCCGGCGGGGATGGACGAGTAAGGGGACCCGTTCATTAAGCGCCGTCGCTGGAAGAGCGCCGCCGTGAGGTCTGCGCCCTGTCCCAGCCCGATGCCGGTCCTCGGCGCGGACCTGAGCCCTTGGCTAACTCTATTGATGTTTGTCCCTATCGTTAACCTCATCGTCTTTATGTTTTTATGGATCGGTCTACTGCTCACCTTGGAAAGGAGCACTTGGCTGGTATTGCTACTGTTTCTACCGATCATCAACATCCTCCTCATCACCTATTTGGCGTTTTCGAAGGGGACCCGGACGACGACTCCCACTTGCGTACGGCTCAGGCTATCCCGTTAGGGCGCCCCAAACTCTGCAGGATAGGTGTTGGGCGTTGGGGCTTGGGTGTTGGGGACGGGGTGAAATCATATCCCTCGGACACGGGAAAGGGCCGTCCCGACGCCATTCTCATGAACCGAAGGGCCCTGTTAAAGAGATTGGCTCTGTTGCAATCTAATCCATGGGCTCCACGGGCCGACGAGGACACCGGCCCAACCCCCGGGCCAGAGGCCTCGGCGCCGGGACGACGCCTGGCATTCGGAGGGATCGGTCACCGGTTGATCCCTACACTTGGCCAAACCCGTACCGGGGACCCGGAACCCGCACGCCGCATCTCGCATCCTGCCCTTTCAATTCGCAATCTGCGATCCTTCTTGCATCCCGGAGCCCGCATCCTGTATCCTGTCCGTCTCCCTGGAGGAGGTGGTCATGGGCGAGGACGTGCGTGCGTACGCCGAGTCGCAACGGTCGACCTTCGAGCGGTTCTTGCGGGAACTCGTCGAGATCCCGACCGTCAGCGCCGACCCGGCCCGGAAGGGAGACATGCAGCGATGCGCCGAGACGGCCGCCGAGCTGATTCGGTCCCTGGGCGGTCAGGCCAGCATCTGGCCGACGTCGGGGAACCCCATCGTATTCGGTCGGTTCGAACGGGGGCCGGACTATCCGGGCCTGGCGTTTTACAATCACCTGGACGTCCAGCCGGCCGACGAGCCGGAGTGGAAGTCGGACCCCTTCCGGCTTCGGGTCGAGGACGGCCGCTACATCGGTCGGGGGGCGACGGACGACAAGGGGCCGGCCGTCGCGTGCCTCCTGGCGGCCAAGTATGCATACGACCGGGGGCTCCCCCTGAACTTTTACTTCATCTGGGAGTTGGAAGAGGAGATCGGGAGTCCACACTTTGAGGAGGGCCTGCAGGCGCATCGGTCGGAGGTCCGGGTCCGGTCCGTCTTTGTCTCGGACAGTATCTGGATCTCCCGGGACCGGCCGTCGGTCGACTACGGTCTGCGGGGCCTGCAGGGGGCGACCCTCTACCTTCGGACGGCTGAGGTGGACGCCCACTCGGGCGTCACCGGCGGGGCGGCGCCGAACCCCATCGCCGAATTATGCCGTATCCTGATGGCATGCTTCGACCCCGGGACCGGTGAGGTCAAGATTCCCCACTTTTACGACGACGTCGTCCCCCCGACGGAGGAGGAGCTGGACAACTTCGTGCAGTCCGGCTTTGACGTCGAGCGTTTCCGGAAGACCTACGGCTTCCGGTGGCTCCGGACGGAAGATCTCCGGGAGCTCCTCAAGCGCATTTGGGCCTGGCCGACGTTCGAGGTCCATGGGATCGCCGGCGGCTATCAGGGACCCGGCATCAAGACGATCATCCCCCATTGGGCCGAGGCGAAGGTCAGCATGCGGTTGGTGCCGAACCAGGTCCCGGAGAAGGTCTTCCAGCTCTTGGCCGACTACGTGCGTCAGCTAAATCCCCTCGTGGAGGTCCGGTCCCACGGGTCGCTGGCCCCGTATGTCGGGGAGTTCAAGGGCCCCCATGCGGATGCCCTCCGGCGGGCCGTGCGGCGGGCGTTTGGTATCGAGCCGGCCTTTATCCGGGAGGGCGGCTCCATCGGGGCCGTCCTGACGATGAAGAAGCTCCTGGACGTGCCCATCCTGATGATGGGCCTGAGCCTGCCCGAGCACGGCTACCACGCCCCGAACGAGTACTTCGACTGGGACCAGGCCCGGCGTGGTATCGAGGTCTTCAATTACTACTTTGAGGAGTTGGCTCAACTGTATCGAGGGTAACGGCAGGACGGCGGGGAGGGGCGGATGGAAGCGTCGACGCTGAGTGGCCCGCTTCACACGACGCTGGCGGCGATGGGCCAGGCCCCCAACCTCTACCGATGGATATGGGACGAGTTCCGGCCTTACGTCGGCCGGGTCGTCCTGGAAATCGGGGCCGGCTTGGGTCACTTGACCGAGTGGCTGGCGCAATTACCAGGGCGGGTCGTCTACGCGACGGACGTGGACCCAGCCCTGTTGGGCATTTTGGCGGAACGGCTGGGCCATCGGCCGCAAGTCTGCATCGCGCCCCACGATGCGACTCAGGTCTTCGTGCCGCCCGACGGGCATCCGCCGGACACGGTCCTGTGCGTCAACGTCTTGGAGCACCTCGAGGACGACGCCAGGGCTTTACAGGCCATTTACGCGTCGCTGGCGTCGGGGGGACGCCTCCTGTTGTTCGTGCCGGCGCATCCGTGGCTCTACGGGACCGTCGACCGGGCCATCGGCCACTTCCGGCGGTACACGAAAGGCGACCTCCTCTCTAAGTTGACGGCCGCCGGATTCCAGGTGGACCGTCTGTGGCCCTTTAACCTACCGGGAATCGTCGGCTGGTGGTGGCAAGGAAAGGTTCGGCGGGGCACCCGATTGGAGCCCTGGCAGGCTCGCTGGTTTGACCGCCTCGTACCGGTCATCCGTCGGGTCCCGGTCCTCCGGGGCGGGTGGCTCGGCCTTTCTTGGCTGGTCGTGGCCCGCAAGCCGGGTGAAACCTGAAAGGGGGATGGGACGTTCGATAAGAGATTCGGTGTTGGGGGTTAGGCGTTGGGTGCTGGGTTCTTGAAAAAGGACCTAAGGCCCAACACCCAGCACCGAACACCGATCCTGAGAAATAGAGGACGACGATGCGTTCGATGCGGTGGTTCATTTTATCCTTCGGACTTCTCGTAGTTTGGACGGGCACCGTCGATCCGGTGACGGCCCAGACGGCGGCATCGGAGCCGTCTGTCGTCCCCGTCCGCCTGACCGATCTCATCCGGTCGGCCCTTCAAAAGAACCTGGACCTCCAGCTGGCCCGTCTCCAGCCGGAGTTCGCCGAGGCGACCGTCTATCAGGAGAGCGCGCCCTTTCAGCCCCAACTGACGGCTAACTTCCTGGCCGACAGTGCGCAGAATCCCAGCGCTTCCGTCCTGGCGGGCGCCCCGGTCGTCGAACAACGGCGAACGAACATGAGCCTGGGTTTCAGCCAACGGAGCGCCTGGGGCACGCAGATCGCCATCAACATGAACCAGAATCGCACGTCCACAAACAGCCTCTTTGCTTCTCTGAACCCCCAGTACAACAGCGGT